>JBDTXZ010000682.1:0-2916 GCA_040005935.1 bacterium
CGTTCGGCGGCGGCATGAGGATGCCGTACGGATCGCGATCGCCTCCCATACGCGACGAACGAGACGCGTCAGCCGTGAAGCATCCCGCTTGTTGCCACCGCGCGTAAATCGCCGCTTCAGTCGCGGCAGGATCGTATTGAGCCGGGAAATCGGCTTCGGCTTGGTCTGTAGTCGTCATGACCAGCGAAACTTAAAGGGTGAACGGTGAACCGTGAACGGTAAGTGCGTTGGCAGTTACCGTTTACCGTTCACCGTTCACCGTTCGCCGTTCGCCGTCACTTCGAGAGTCTATCCCTCGCGCACCACGTGATCTGCCTTGGGAACACCCGATGGCGCGATGGGCGAGCCGCCCGTGTGATCGCCCTTCGGAGCTTTCTTCTCGCGTACGCGGCGCTCCGCCGCAATGGCGTCGATGTCGTCCGCAGCCTCACGGACTTCCACCTCTGCGCTCGACCACTTCTCGGCGAGATCAACGCGCGGATCGGCATGCCGGTCGATGTCGGCCGACGAGCCCTGGCGGCGCCTGCCGGTGCCCACGGTGTGGCCCTCCCAATGCGCTTCCGTGTGGGCGTCGTCGCCGTCCGCGAACAGGCGCGCATTATCAGCGATGCGCTCTTCTTCTTCACCGATGGCGATGCGATTGAGCACCGTCTGCACGCCCGGCACGCCGCGCGCGATGGTGACCGCATGCTCAGCTTCTTCCTCCGTCGTCACCCATCCGGCAAGCTCGATCGTCGCTTCACCGATCCCACCGATATCGAGGGCGCGCTCGGCGAGAATGGGATCGTTCCGGAATGCCTCGAGCACGTGCTCTTCGAGTCCAGAAGCCTCAGAGGTTTCCTCGATCTCGTCGTCCTCGAACTCCTCGTAGTCTGCAAAATCGTCGGCGACCGCAGGTCCGCTGGCGTTCTCCGCGGCATCGGCCGCCTTTCCCCGGCGCCGAACTTTTTCCGCGAGCCCGCGGAAGCCGCCCACCCGCTGGGCGACGAGCATGCCGACGGCGAATCCGGCGAGGGCGCCCAGCACGACGGGCGCAACGGAACCAGCAATCGAGGACTCGTCTTCGTCTCGAAACCGCAGATATGACATAGCTGGAAGCCTGTGGCGAAGGGTCAGCCGCAAGGATAACTTGCAGAAGAAATATCTGCGAACGCGGTGCAAGAAGAAGGCCCGTGTCTCACTCCAAAATCCAGGCCCCGCTGCGCCTCTCGAGAATTCTCCGACCCGAAGACGCCAACTACGAGGACGAGCGGATTCCCCTTCGTCAGGTCATCCTGTGGGTGCTCGTTTGGGTGGCCATGATCGTGGGCATCGTCCTCTATTTCAAGTACGCACGGTTACTGACGCCGTTACTCGGCTGACGTCTATTGGTTGGTCGTCCCGAGTACGCGAAGACCCTGCAATCCGCGAATCAACAGAGCCATGATCGATCGTCCCGTTTCCGGCACTGCCGCGTCCCCTGACGCCGACGTCACCCTCACCTTGCCCGATGGCGCCACACGCGTGGTGCCGGCTGGCTCGCTGCCGGCCGACGTCGTGCGCTCCATCGGCGAGCGGTTGCTGATGGCGGCGGTCGCCGTGTCCGTCAACGGAGAGATTCAGGACCTCATGACGCCGCTTCGGACGAGCGGTGCGTTCAAGGTCCTTACCGAAAAGGACATCGATGCCGTTGGGGTGCTCCGGCACTCCGCTGCGCACGTGCTTGCGACGGCGGTGCGGAGGTTGCGCCCTGATGCGAAAATCGGATTCGGCCCCGCGATCGACGACGGCTTCTACTACGACTTCGAAGTCGCGTCGCCATTCACTCCCGATGATCTCGCCGCATTCGAGGCCGAGATGCGGAAGGTCGTGCAGGAGAAGTATCCCTTTGTGCGCGCGGAAGTGGACATGGACGAAGCGCGGGTGCGTTTCGCCGATGATCCACTCAAGCTCGAACGCCTGGACGATTTCAAGGATCCGTCGGAGATCATCTCGACATACACGGACGGTCCGTTCATCGACCTGTGCCGTGGCCCGCACGTGCCCGACACAGGGCGCCTGAAGCATTTCAAGTTGCTGAGCTCCGCCGGCGCGTATTGGCGTGGCGACGAAAAGCGCCAGATGCTCCAGCGTATCTATGGTACGGCGTTCTTCAAGAAGGACGAGCTCGACGCACACCTCTTCCGTCTCGAGGAAGCGAAGAAGCGCGATCACCGGAGGCTCGGAAAGGAGCTCGACCTGTTCATGCTGCACCCGTTTTCACCGGGTGCAACATTCTGGACGGAGCGTGGAACGACGTTGTACAACCTGCTCGTCGACTACGTTCGCGAGCGGCAGAAACGCGACTTCGCCGAGATCAAGACACCGCTCCTCTATAACAAGGGGTTGTGGGAGCTGTCGGGACACTGGGGCAAGTACAAGGAGAACATGTTCCTCGTCCTCGATATCGAGACGGGTGAGCACGACATGTCGCTCAAGCCGATGAACTGCCCGTCGCACTACTTGTTGTACCTCTCGAAAAAGCACTCGTACCGCGAACTTCCCAAGCGCTTCGTCACGTTCGACGTGCTGCATCGCAACGAAGTGACGGGGGCGTTGTCGGGTCTCACGCGGGTGCGCCAGTTTGCGCAGGACGACTGCCACGTCTTCCTGCGCGAAGACCAGATCGCGTCAGAGGTGAAGTTCCTGATGGACTTCATCCTGGGGTACTACGAGTCGTTCGGCCTGACCGCGACGCTCAAGTTCGCAACGCGCCCCGACACCAGGATCGGCGACGATGCCATGTGGGATCGCGCCGAGGGCGCACTGAAGGCGGCGCTCGAGGCGACGGGAAAGCCGTATGCGTTGAAGGAAGGCGATGGTGCGTTCTATGGCCCCAAGATCGACTTCGACGTCACGGATTCCATCGGGCGCGCGTGGCAGCTCGGCACCATTCAG
>JBDTXZ010000683.1:0-2912 GCA_040005935.1 bacterium
GCTCAGGACGACAGATTGCCACGGTTCCTTCCGCTCAATCGCCCCCTTACGCGGCGGATCAGCGAGCGCCGTGGAAAACGCATGTCGACCCGACGCACTGGCACGTACGACACCGGAACCCGCGAAGTCGATCGGTGGCGGAACCGTAGCCGGCTCGCGCATACCATGCGCGTTTCCGGAAATGCGCGCCAGGTACGCCAGCACAAACGTCGCGATCCAGATGCTGACACCGGTTGCTTCGTGGAGCGACCGAAGCACCGGCGGGAGATGCATGCCGATCATCGCGCCAGCGACGAGCAGCTGAAGTACACCAAGCGAGACGGCGATGATCGCGGCGCGCAGGATCATCGGGGATTCACGACGCTTGCGCTGTGCCATGACCAGCCCGAATACGTGCAACACCAACAACACTGCGAGCACGCGATGCGTCAACTGCACGTGCACAGCGGCGCGCTGCACGTCAGGGTTCGTACCGCACAGCGGGAACTCGAGACACGCTACCGAGGCCCCAGGATACTTCGCCGTCAGTCCGCCCATGACCACTGTAATGAGCGCGACAGCGGCTCCAGCCATCGTGGCGCGTTTGGTCCGCCCTGACACGTGTCCCAGGCGCGCAGTCGCGCCGCCAAGCCCGCCCGCACGAATCACAGTCGCCACGACTGTCGCGACGAGACTCATTGCGACGGTCCAATGCGCCAGCGTCGCGAATGGAGCATTGCCGAGCTTCACCGTCATCGCGCCCAGCAGCGCTGCGGCCACGCCGAGCGTGACCGCGAGTGCGGAACTGCGGAGCACGCCACCGGGTCCGCCCACTCCTTCCTCGCCGCGCCGACGCCATGCGGCCACGAGCAGCGCGATCAGCGACAGCAGCAGGACGGACGCGAGGTACCGATGCGACACCTCGATGATGAGGTCGGGACGATTCAGCGGCGGGAAGAACGATCCGTAGCAGCGCGGCCAATGGTCGCCGCAACCCATGCCCGATCCGGAAATGCGCACGATCGCGCCGAACACCAGGTGCGCGCACGCCACGGCAAAGGCGATGTACGAATAGCGGCGGACAGTCGGCATGCTACAACGCCTCCGTCGAACGCGATGCACGAACCGGCGCCACTTCGCTGGTTTCGCGGACGGCGCGCCATGTGAAGAACAACAGCACGACGAGCCCGACGGCCGGAATGACGGCCCACATCATCTCGGTCCCGCTCCGCGAGTGCGGCACATTCGCCGTTGGCTCGGGCACGTGGCGAGTGCCACGGACCGAACGGATGATATAAAACTGGGCGATGGCACAGCACGCCACGGACAGCCAAAAGAGTCCGTCGGCGAAGGAGAGGCGCATTTGCTACGACTGCTTATGGTAGGGAAGCTCGAAAGGTCACCGGTCGGCCAGCGGGGGTCAACCGGGAGAACCCCTACCAGCCTGGGTGAACGGTGAACGGTGAACGGTGAACGGTGAACTAAAGAACCGCACAGCTTCTCCACACCCCATTCGTTGCGCGACCACTCATCCTCGTCGTACAATGGCGCATGGCTAACTCTACCGCCCCAACGCTTCAACGACAGCTCGGCCTGTGGAGCGCTGTGGCCGTGCTCATTGGCTCCACGATCGGCTCCGGCATCTTCCGCTCGCCTGCAGGCGTGACGGATAAGCTTCCCGGTCCGCTGCCCCTCATGGCCGTTTGGGTCGCGGGTGGCCTCTTCGCACTGTGCGGCGCCTTGACGCTCGCCGAATTGTCTGGTGCGTATCCCGAAACTGGCGGGGCGTACGTCTTCATTCGCGAAGGCTGGGGACGGCTACCCGCGTTCCTCTTCGGCTGGTCCGAACTCGTCCTTATTCGTGCTGCGTCGCTCGGCGCCATCAGCACAACGTTCGCCGAGTATCTGCTACGAGTGCTGGGTCATGAGCCGTCGCTGAAACCGTATAGCGACTATGCGCATTACATCGCGGCCATGGCCATCGCGCTCACCGCGACATTCAACTATGTCGGGCTGCGATGGGGCTCCCTCGTCCAGAATCTTACGACGGCGGCCAAGTACGGTGGTCTGCTCTTCATCATCATGCTTGCATTCGCGTTGGGGCTGCCGCAGTCGGGTGGGCACTACACACCGGCGGTGCCCGAGGGCTCATTCCACATTGCCGCGTTCGGACTTGCGCTCGTCTCTGTGCTGTGGGCGTTCGATGGATGGGCCGACCTGAGCTTCGTCTCCGGGGAAGTGAAGGATCCGCGCAAGAACCTGCCGCGCGCGATCATTATCGGCACGGTCGCGGTCATCGTGATCTATCTGCTGGCGAACATGGCGTATCTCGCCGTCATGCCAGTAGATGAAATCCGACATTCGAAGCTCGTGGCGGCCGACGTCGCGCAACGCCTCATCGGCGCACCGGGCGTCGTATTAGTCGCGCTCACCGTAATGCTATCGACATTCGGCACGCTCAACGGTACGCTGCTGACGTCTCCGCGAGTCTTCTTCGCCATGGCCGACGACGGATTGTTCTTCAAGAAGGTCGCGGCGGTACATCCGAAGTACAACACGCCATACGTCTCGATTATTCTCGTGACGGCGCTCGGCATCGTCTTCGTGTTACTGCGCACGTTCGAGCAACTGGCGGACACGTTCGTTACGGCGATCGTGCCGTTCTATGCGCTTGCCGTTGCGTCAATCTTCGTGCTGCGCAAACGGCCGACATACGATCCGCCGTTCAAGGCGCCGCTCTACCCAATCGTCCCATGGATGTTCATCCTCGCGACGATCTTCCTGCTCGGCAACGCGATCCTGGATCCCACCAGCCGATGGCCGACGTTGGCGGTGTTGGGGATCATCCTGCTGGGAATACCGGTGTATTACGGCACGGTGGGGAAGAAGGTGAGCGGTGAACGGTGAACGGTGAACGGTAACTTACAACGAAG
>JBDTXZ010000684.1:0-2907 GCA_040005935.1 bacterium
GCGTTGACGCCATCTTTCTTGACATCGAGCTGCTCGGCACGTCGGGGCTCTCCCTCGCGCGCGAGCTGGAGGCACGCCCGCTCCCGGCAATCGTCTTCGTCACCGCGTTCGACGAATACGCCGTGCCTGCGTTCGCGACCGAGGCAGTCGACTACCTCACCAAGCCCGTGGAGGCGCAGCGGCTCGCGAAGGCCATTGCGCGCATCGAAGCACACGAGGCAGCGCATCGGCACCAGACGGCGAACGATGCCATTCGCGCGACGTTGAAACCACAACACGTGACGGCGCGCGTGGGCGCCCGCGAAGAGTTCATTCCGTTCGCGCACATCGAGTGTGTCGAGGCGGATGGCGTGTATGCCTGCGTCGTCCAGCGCGAGCGTCGCGTGCTTGTCCGGTATTCAATGGCGGCACTCGAACGATTGTTGCCGAGTGGCGAATTCCTGCGCGTCCATCGTTCGTGGATCGTGCGGCGCGCACTGGTGCGTGGTGTCCGCGCGGTGGGCGGTGGCGTGCACCGGGAGCTCGTCCTGTCTAACGGCCTGGCGGTACCTGTCAGCCGGCGGCGCCTCCCGGATATTCTGCGCCAGATACGCGGCAACGTGCCGTAATGTGCGGGGTGGAGCCTCGAGACGAGCGCCGCGGTGATGCCAGCGGCCGCCAAGGCGCCTGAACGTCATGCGTCGAGAAGACGATCTGGGTTGCGCCGCGAGTCCGGACCTCGGCTTCGGCGTCCGCCATCAGCCCCGTGCCTACCCCGCGGCCACGCTGTCGCTCGTGCACCCAGAGGACCTTCACCCCACAACAACTCCCCCAGGTCCATGCCTACAAGCCCGCGATGAGGCGACCACGCTGATTCCGCATCGTGATCGCGAGCAGACGCCCATCATCCATACCAGTCTGCGCCCTGTTGCAGTGATAAATGCGGCGCTCGCTCGATTCGCTCATTGGGCCGCATCACCTGTCACTCCCGGCGACGAATGGCGACGCGGCGCCTGGTGCGACGTCCGGTACACTTCGCGCAGGCGAAGCTGACGGCGACGCGAATCGGGATCAGACTTCGCTGACGCACTATGTCAACCGCCGTACGGTCGCTCACGTGCAAAACCAGTGTGTCCGTTTGCGCATCGACGATTGCATTGAGGTCGTTGGCGCGCGCTGAGGACGGAGCGTAGAACGCGCGCTGAGTTTTGCGTTTGGACGCGGCATTTGCAGGGACGTGGCGCGCGAGATCATCGCGCGTGCCACATCAGTTGAGCCGGGCCTGAAGCAGAACCACGGCTCGCTCCGCCATCGACGCGTCCGCGCCGCACGACGATGGACGGACGGGCAGTAGTAGCGCGGACAGGGAGACCATGTCCTCGCTCCGTGATTCCTCATCGTGGCGCGGCGCGGGAGTCGCCGCGAGCAGCCGCCGCGCCGAGTCGACGAGTGCGCGCACGGACGCCTCGCCAGCCGTGGGACATCGCTCGCTGAAAGCGAGAATGATTGCCAGTACGCGGCGGCTGCGCGCCGCGCGTTCGCGCTGGCTAATTCCTCGTTGCGTCGGATCGATCGCGAGCGCGGTGTCGGCGAGCGCGAGCCGGCTCAGGATCGCGGTGTCGCCGGGACTCAGGCGCGCGGCGATGGCGAGGTCCGCGCGGGCCGTTCGGAAATTGCCGAGCGCAAGCGCGGCTTCGCCCATCCCCTCGTAGGCGTCTCCGTCATCGGGCGACTGCTGGAGGACCTTGCGCAGGATCTCCACCGCCCGCGCCGGCGAACCGGCCAGAATGAACAGGTGGCCGAGCTTCCGACGCAGCGCGAGGCTGTCAGGTGTCGCATCCTGAATGGGCAACAGCTCCGCGAGCAGCTCGCCGCGCGCCTGCTGCCGTACGAGCAGCGAGATCAGCTCGAAGCGCGCGTCCATCCGCCTCGCGAGACTGTCGCCGCGCCACTGGCCATAGATCGCACGGTGATAGAAGGACGTCGCCTCGCTCGTGCGGCCGACGCGGATGAGCACACGCGCCATCACCAGGTTGGCGGCGCCGTCGGTGGCTGAGTGTTCGAGCACCGGCCGCAACGCCTCCTGCGCGTCGGTCGGGAGATCATCCGCAAGGAGCGCCTCGGCGAGACCTAGCGCGTAGCGGTCGTTGGTGCGTTCGATCGCGACCGCCGATGCGATGCGATCACGTGCCTCGCCCGGCTTCTGCGCCGCGAGCAGTTGCTGCCCCTCTGCGTACAGGCTCGCGGCATGCGCCCGTGATTCCTCCCGGTCCACGCGTGCGAGCCACTCGTCCACGAACAGGAGGAGAAGGATCGCGATGAGGATCGCGGCGAACGTTACGACGAACTCCGACGTGCTCGCCGTCGGGAGCGGGCCCGCAGTCGCTCGCGCGGAATCAGTCATCGCGTGTCGCCCTCCACGTGCGGCACCTGATCCGGACGATCCACGCCGTACGCCTGGAGGATATCGGCAAGGGTCACGAGGCCGAGCAGGATTCGGACGTTCGCGCGGCTGACGACGGGCAACACCGTGTGTCGCGTTTCGCCCATGCGCGCCAGGGCCTGGCCAAGCGGCTGGTCGAGGTGCACGTGAGGGAACTGGCCAACGTCGTCGAGCGCGGCGTGCGACGACAAGACGATCTGACGCAGCGAGCTGTCGCCGCGCCCATCCCCCGCCGCGGCTGTCAGGTCGCTCTTGCGCACCATGCCCACGAAGCCCTCCGCATCTTCGACGGGCCACGACGCGAGCGTGCTGTCCTGCACCCGCTCCAGCGCGTAATGAACGGTGAGGTCGGATGGGAGCGGTTCGGGCGACTCACGGATCGCCGTGCTCACGCGCAGGCGGCTGGCGTGCGGCCGGAAGGCACCTGTCGGCAGATGCAGTCCGTCCTGTCGGGAAAGCGCTTCGTAGATCGGCTCCGGCTGCAG
>JBDTXZ010000685.1:0-2907 GCA_040005935.1 bacterium
TCAGCGGGCGGGTGCCGCAGAAGCCAATGGCGGGGAGGTACTCCTCGGTGCCTGGCGAAGCGCGCTGTTCGTAATCGTCATGGCGGGCCTGGTGCTGGGTCTTGTGGCTGGCCGCATTCCGGTGCGCGTCGCCGGTGGGCTCTTCACGCTCATCGTCGCGCTCGACCTTTGGAGCGTCGAGCGCGAGTACTGGCTTTTTTCTCCACCAGCTCGCGTGCTGTATGCGACTGATGCTGCAATCGAGTACATGAAGAAAGACCCGCAGCCGTTTCGCGTTGCGGTCGTCGCACAGGGCGACTCGGGTCTCGTGCACCCCGACCCCTATTACGGCACGGACAAGCTTGGGCGGGGAACAGGCTTGATGGTCCATGGCATCCGCTCGATTACGGGATATCACGGCAACGAAATGGGCCGCTATCAGCAGGTCTCGGAATTTCAGTTGGCGCCAAACGTCCCGCCCGTGCTGCTGACGCCGATGTTCTTTCGGCACGAGAACGTTCGATATCTGTACACGAATTCTGCGGTCACCGACTCGAGCATGAAGCTCGTCGTCGGGCCAATCAAGAACTCGGCGGGGTCCGTCGTCTACCTGTACAAGATTCCCGGCGACCACCCCTACGCGTGGGTTGCCTCAGCGATGGCCAAGGCACCGGACAGCAACGTGCTTCCGGCCGTCATCGATCCACGTTTCGATCCCAAACGACTCGCTGTGTTCAGCGATACGTCGACGCTGCTGTTTTCGCCGCCCACCGCGATGCCCGCTCCGAGCCCGATCACGACGACGACGTCCAAGCTGGCGCCGGGCCATGCAACGATAGCACTGAGCGAGCCGGCCTCTGCTGGCGCCGCGCTCGTTGTCGCCGAGAATTACTACCCAGGCTGGACGGCGAATGTGGACGGCAAGCCGCTGGCGGCCTATCGCGCGGATTTCAACCTGATCGGTGTGCCGCTTCCCACAGGGGCGCGATCCGTCGAGCTTTCATTCCATGACGCGGCGGTGGACTCGGGGAAGGGCATCACTATCGCGGCGCTGTTGCTCGCTGTCCTGATACTCGTGGGAGGCGTGGTGATCGACCGGAGGCGTCTTGGCTGAGAAGGCTCTCATCATCGTCCCGACGTACAACGAACGGGAGAACATCGAACGGCTGATCGATCGCGTGCTGGCGCAGGATGCACGCATCGAGATGCTGATCGTCGACGACGGCTCGCCCGACGGCACGGGCGATGTGGTGGACGGCATCTCCAAGACCAATCCTCGCGTCCATGCGCTCCACCGGCCGAAGAAAATGGGACTCGGGACCGCCTATCTCGCGGGTTTCAAGTGGGCGCTCGAGCGCGACTACACGTACGTCCTCGAGATGGACGCCGATTTTTCGCACGATCCCATCCATTTGCCGCAGTTTCTGGAAGCAGCGAAAAAGGCCGATCTCGTTGTGGGCTCACGATATCAGCAGGGCCGCGTGACGGTCGTAAACTGGCCCATTGCTCGCCTCATCCTCAGCTATGGCGCGAACATCTATGCGCGTCGAGTGACTGGGCTCAAGCTCTGGGACGCCACGGGCGGGTTCAAGTGCTTTCGCAGGGAAGTTCTTGCAGCCATCGACTTAGAGGACGTAAGGTCGAACGGCTACGCCTTCCAGATCGAAATGAGCTTCCGCGCCTGGAAGAAGGGCTTTCGAATTGCCGAGATCCCGATCGTGTTTGTGGACCGCTCCGAGGGTACGAGCAAGATGTCGTTCAACATCCAGCGTGAGGCCTTCTGGATGGTCTGGCGTCTTCGCTGGTGGGCTATCCGGGGCGTCGTCTGATGTTTTCAGGCGGCCGCACTTTCTACAAGATGAGCGGGTCGGGCAACGATTTCGTCGTTGTGGATGCCACCACGGAGCCGGCGAATCAGCTTGCCGAGCCCGCTATGGTTCAGGCGATGTGCGCTCGGGCGACGGGCATCGGAGCGGACGGACTGGTGCTTCTGGAGCCGTCGCTCGTCGCTGATTACCGGATGACGTACCTCAACAGCGATGGCTCACGGGCCGACCTGTGTGGTAATGCGACGCTCTGCTCAGCGCGCTTGGCGTCGGAGCTCGGGCTGTTGCGCGAACGGGAATTCCGAGTGGAAACCGACGCAGGAATTCTCGACGTCAGGCTGCTGGACGAGAGCCCGGAAGTGGATATGCCGACCGTGAATGACGTTCGCGCTGGTCTGCCACTTCGGCTTGAGCACGCTGAGCGGTGGATCGGTTACGCGATGACTGGCGTTCCGCATCTGGTTGTCCGCGTGGACGACGTTTCGACCGCAGAGGTGGTTGGTCGAGGCCGCCCGTTGCGGAACGACGCGTCGCTGCCGGCCGGCGCCAATGTGAACTTTGTATCGCCTGATGCTTCCGGCGGATGGCGCATTCGGACGTACGAGCGAGGCGTCGAGGGCGAGACCTTGGCGTGCGGAACTGGTGCAGTTGCAACCGCGATTCTTCTGGCAGAAACCGGCGAGGCCAGTGAGCGCGTGGCGCTGACGACGCGCTCTGGTCGGGTGCTCAATGTTCGCTTGTCGAGGGCCGACGACGGGTGGCATCCGTCTTTGGCGGGGGAGGCTCGGATCGTTTTTGAGGGTCGATTCGGGGAGCTCTAGGGCCAGTCATCTCGCATGCGCATGGGGATTTTTCGCGTCCGAATACGCCAGCGATCGCGACAGTCGGCGCGGCCCACTGAATTCTGAGGCATCCGGCGGCCGCAGTAGGGGCTGGTCATGAAGAACTGGCTGAAACACACTCCGTATTCGATTACTACAAAACAACTTACATGTACTTACAGAGTGGAGAGCAGCTAGCCCGGGCTAGTTCTCCACACTTTCCCACAGTGGTTAGTTTACATAATGCATCTTATACGTACTATATTGTAGCCCACCATATG
>JBDTXZ010000686.1:0-2904 GCA_040005935.1 bacterium
AGTGTTCCAGAGCACTCGCGACGGGCGTGCGTGCGATCAGGAGTTCATCATGAACACTGACGGCTCCAACGCGCATCGCGTGTCGAATGGCAGTGGCAAGACGACGTGCGGCTTCTTCTTCGAGAATGATCAACGCATCCTGTTCGGATCATCGCATGCGTTGCAGGGCGACTGCCCGCCAAAGCCGGATCCGTCAAAGGGATATGTGTGGGGCCTCGATCCGTACGACATCTACACTGCGCGTCCCGATGGCAGCGAATTGCGCCGCCTGACGAACTACGGCGTCTACACGGCAGAGGCGGTTGTCTCGCCGGATGGAAAACGAATTGTGTTTACGTCGCTCAAGGACGGAGATCTCGACATCTATACCATGAACGTCGACGGAAGTGACCTGAAGAAACTCACGACGACGCCGGGTTATGATGGCGGCCCGTGGTGGTCACCTGACGGCACCAAGATCGTGTATCGCGCCTGGCATCCGACCGGCGATTCACTGACGGTGTATCGCGACTTGCTTGCGCAACGCCTGGTGCGCCCGAACAAGATGGAGCTGTGGGTCATGAACGCCGACGGCAGCAACCAGACGCAGATCACGCATCTTGGCGGCGCGAACTTCGGCCCGTCGTGGACGCCCGATGGCAAGCGGTTGATCTTCTCGTCGAACCACAAGCAACCGCGGAGCGGAAACTTTGATCTGTACCTCGTCAGCCTGGATGGAACAGGGCTCGAGCAACTCACCACGCACGAGAGCTTTGACGGGTTCCCGATGTTCAGTCCTGACGGCACCAAGTTGGTGTGGGCCTCGAACCGGCATGATGCGAAGCCTGGTGAGACGAATCTTTTCGTCGCGGATTGGGTGAAGTAGTGCAGGTCCTTCGCTGCGCTCAACACGACAGCTGACCTGTTCTTGCTTTTTCGGTCTTTTCGTGGCCAAGTACCTCCACCGCGCTCTGATACAACTTCGCCCGCACCTCGTACCGTTCGGCCGCATGCGTGATGTACCTGAGTGTCGCCTCGACGCCGCCCATGATTGGCTTGAGGGTGAACGCTGGCGCCGCGGTAATTGTGCTGCGGCCCGGTGAGCGCGACGCACCCTTCCAAAGGGCGGGCGGTGGATTGTCGTTGATTTCCGTGATCCGAACCGGAAGAACGAAGGTGTGATCCCACTCTTGAAGCGCCTGCACCAGAAGGCGAAGGCACGTTCATGACCGCACTACCTCACTCGCTCTATCATCAGTAATCCAGCGAGTACAGCTGCGCCCGTGCTTCCGTGCTCCAGCTTGACGGTGACGCCCTTCTCGCGGAACGCGTCGCAATAGCTACCGAACACGCCGAGCGGCACCGTGTAGTTCCGGATTCCGTCACTCGGCATGCAGGAAGTGCCCTGCACACTGATGCTCGGCGGCGCGTTGGTTGAGTCACGCGACACGTACTTCATCCAGAAGACGCCACCGGGCAGCGGAAGCGTGATCTCATCACCGCGAGCCAGGTGGACGTTCATGGCGACGAACCGCTGATCGGCACGCAGATTCGCGAATGAGTGCACCAGCTCGTGAACCACCACCTGCATGCGCGCGCTCCTGTCGCCGACTATCAAGTCGAGCGATGTCTCGCCGACCGCGCGTGGGCGAATGCTCGCGCCTTCCAGCGTCGCGATAGAGTTGTCACGCACGCGGGCAGAACCCCGTAGTTGCATTACTGGGCTTCCGTCCACGCCAATAGCCGCGTATGGGAGATGGCGCGCCGAATCGCCAGCAATGAAATCGATCCACGTGCTTGCCAGGATTGTCTGAACCGGGCGGCACAGCACGTAGAGCGTCGTGCTGATCGTACCAAGCGACGCACGCACCGTCGCGTCCCCGTTTTCCTTGCATGTCACTTCGCCCGCCGGCGTAATCGCGATCGGCGCGCCAGCTATCCACTGGTATAGCACTCCCGTGGGTGGAAGTACGTGTCCCGCCTTGTCGTGTACGCGCATCGTGAGCAGCGCGGGTCGCATGCTGTTCACGATGATTCCGTCGGCTGTATTGGCGACGTCTGCAACAAGTCGCGCGGGGGGTCCGTCGCGCATTTGCATCGCAACCACAGCGAGCGTTGCAATCAATGCAAGCGCTCCCGCAACCGACGCGATGCGGGCACGCGTGCGCGGACTACCATCGCGAATCGCGCTCTGCAAGAGATACGGCGTCGACCGTAGTGCTTCGCGCACGTACCACAATCGGGCTGCATGCACGCCCTCGCGCTCGGAGCGCAAAGCGTATTCCTCAGCGAGGTCGCCGAGCACGGAGTCGGTCAAACTGGTTTCGGCGCCGATGGCATGCAGTAGCAACTCTGCAGTGGACAAGGGTCCGAGGCGCATGGACTCTCTCACATGCGCTTCGCGTGATTTTTCATGAGAGCTTTGGACGAAGGGATCCGACGCCGGCCCACAGTGCAGCGGATTGCCGCTGCGCATCGCGTAGCGCCCGGGCACCGGTGCCAGTGAGTGCAAAGTGCCGACGCGACCGGCCGCCACGCACAGGCAACGGCTCGCTCGCATGGGACTTGAGAAAACCCTTGTCTTCGAGTCGCTGCAGTGTGGTATACACGGCACCGACTGAGTGGTCGCGCCCAGTGCGCTCAGTCAGGTCTCGACGGACCGCGAGGCCGTATGCGTCGTCGCCAAGTCGAGCGACGGCGAGCAGTGCGGCAAGTTCCAGCGTTCCTAGTGATGATGGCGACATAAGTACTAGTCTGTAGAACAAATACGAGTGGCGCAAGACCCTATGGTCAGGAACCTGTAAACTCGTTGTGTTCGCGCAACCGTTCACGGCTGCCGGGGGTCTATGCATTGGCGTCGCGACACCTCCACCCGCACCGGCCTCTCGATGAAGCGCATCCTGATCCTCTCCATGGCACTCGCAG
>JBDTXZ010000687.1:0-2889 GCA_040005935.1 bacterium
AAGGATCTGCCCTTACGGTACCCACGTCGTAAGGGACTCCGCACTTCGGCGTTCCTTTGCGGGCGGCACAGTCGCCGGCTCACCGACATTGAGCACCGCCATGATCCGCTCGCCTTCAGGCACGCCCGCCGCAGCGCGCGCCGCGGGATCGTGCATCACTGCGCCGGTCTTGAGATGCGTGCCGAGTCCCAATGTCACGGCAGCGATCGAGATGTTTTGTACAGCCATCATCGTCGCGGCGACATCCTCCTCGCGAATTTCCGGATTGGCGTCTTCTACCATGGCGACGGCAATCATCAGCGGAAGCGCCGCGTGCTCCTCCGCGACCTTGTTGCGCACCGCGTCGGCCGCGACAGGGTCTTCAATCTTCTTCACCTTGCGATTGCCGAGCGCGAGACCGTACGCGTGGCGTGCCTGAGGGCCGAGGACGTAAAAGCGCCACGGTTGCGTCAGCCGGTGATTCGGCGCTGCAACGGCGGCGCTGAGCATGGTCTCGACATCGCTGCGCGAAACTTCCTTGTTCGTGAATTGACGGATCGATCGGCGTCCGAGCAGGACGTCCAGTGTGTTGGTGGCCATGCAGCGCATCGTAGACGAACGCGAGCATCGGCGCCAGTCGCCGTTCAACTGAAATCCCAGCGAGCCAAACGAGTCGAGGGATCTGCACGCACGAACGGCAAATCCCTCAACCGGCTCCTCGTCTTCACTCCAGGCGCTACGGCACCAGCCGCGCCCGCGTCGGAAGTGCACCCGGCTCTGGTGGCCGCGGCAGCTTCTCATCCCGCTGCGCAGCGTCCCACGCGAAGCTCGCCACCACCGCCGCGTTGAACTTCATGTCGTCAGGCTGAAGCCGCTCGTACACATCCTGATTCGTGTGGTGCGTCACGTTGCCATAGTCCAGCGGATCCTGAATGAACTGGAAGCCAGGCAGCCCCACGCCGATGTACGAGAGGTGATCCGTTCCGCCCGTGTTGCTGATCGTCGCGGTGCGCATCCCCAGATCCTTGAACGGTCCCATCCACGCGTCGAAGATCGGCCGCTCTGCTTCGATGCCCTGCATGAACACGCCGCGAATCTTCCCGCTGCCGTTATCGACATTGAAGTAGGCGGCGAACTTCTTCTGCTCAGGCGTCGCGTGAAAACCCACCGTGTCGCGTGTGCCGTAATGTTGGCGCACATATGCGGCTGAGCCCATGAGGCCCTGCTCTTCTCCGGTCCACAGTCCGATGCGAATGGTGCGGCGCGGATTGAGGTTCAATGTCTTCAGCAGGCGCATCGCCTCGAGCATGACGCCCGATCCCGCGCCGTTGTCCGTCGCGCCCGTGCCGGAATGCCAGGAGTCGAAGTGCGCTCCGATCATCACGACTTCGTCCTTGAGCTGCGGATCCGTCCCCGGAATCTCACCGATGATGTTGAAGGAGCTCGAATTCTCAGGATAGAACTTGTTCTGCATGTTCAGCTCGAGCGTCACTGGAACGCTCTTGTCCAGCATGCGACCGATGCGTCCGTACGACTCCTGGCTCACGTGCACCGTCGGCACCTGTGCGACACCCGCAACACGCGACGCGCCGTTGTTCGTGCCGATGTCACCACCGACGTGACTCGCGTCCGCAAGCAGGATGGCAGCGGCGCCTTGCCCCTTGAGCCAGCGGAGCGTCTCAGTGTCCGCGACACTCACACCGCCTCGCTGGCCAAAGCGCGGACCAACAGGCAAGCCACGGGCTGCCGCGAGCGCCGCGGCCGCCGTTGAGTCGCGCGTCACCTGTGCTTCGCACACCGTCGACAATGCCGCCGCAGGAACACCACCTCCACGACCACCTCGGCCGCCACCACCCGCTGGCAGCGCCGCCGCCATCGCCGCGAGCGTGGAATCAGCGAGACGCGATGCCGTTGCCGCGAACGCATTGACCGGACGGCTCATTGGCGGCGTGACCATGATGAATGACGTCTTGAGCTTGCCAGCGTACTGCGCCTTGAGCTCATCCGAACAACCAGCGCGAATCATCACGACTGGCCCGCGCACCGTTCCCCTGGTGCTCGCCGACCACGCCTGAGGAACCGCCTGCACAATGAACGGCACAGGCGACGTCGCATTCAGGGAGAAGCGCAGGTTCTCCCAGCCGAGGCCCACGGGAGTATCCCATTTCTCCTCGTGCACATTGCTCAAGCCCCATGATTTCATTTGACCCATGGTCCAGTCGCGCGCGCGCATCGCGTTGGGCGACCAGGTGAGCCGTGGTCCATAGACATCGGAGAGCCAGCTCATGATGTCCATGACCTGGGAGTGGCTCATCTCTTCCGTCTTGATGCGCTCGATCGTCGCGACATCCACACGCTCCTGCGCGAGTAGGGGCGCGGCGGCGAACGTCGCGGCAAGGAGGACGGCGCTCAGGCGCCGCAACGGCGCCTGAGTCGAACAGACGGTAAGCGGGGACATGGATGAGCTCCAACGCATTCGAGTAAGAACTGCACGGTGGCGAACGATGTTTGTCGGGACCGTGGATAGGCACTTCCGCGCATATGTTTCCTCGATGACCACGCAAGGCACACCCGATCCCGTGCAGGACTACGCAAGCCGCGCAGCCTCCGCTGATGAAACGGCAATGCAGGCGGACTGGCGCGCACGACGTCTCTCCTGGTCGCGACTGGGCGCCGCGCTTGTCGTGAGCCTTGCATTCACCTACTCGGCGCGCGGCGGGGCCGCCTCGCTCGCTTGGTCGGTTGGAGCACTCGGTGCCGCGGCGTTCAGCGTGTTCGTGATGCTCCATCGCCGCGCCGCTACCGCCGCCACACGCGCGCGCGCCATTGCGGCGGCATGCCGCGCAGGCATCGCGCGCTGTACACGCGATTGGCAAAACGTCCCCGCGCCACGACTGCTCATGTCACCGC
>JBDTXZ010000688.1:0-2885 GCA_040005935.1 bacterium
TGTCATCCTGAGCGAGCGAAGCGAGTTTGTTGTCATCCTGAGCGAGCGAAGCGAGTCGAAGGATCTGCACTCGCTCAGGCGGACGAAGAGTCACGGCAGCATCACCTTTTGCTCGCCTTTTGGATTCTTGACGTAGACGTCGAACCAAGCGAGCCAACGCGCCCAGAGATCGAGGTCCGACTGGTACGTTGCGTCGCTGTGGTCCTCGTACGGGTACATGTACAGCGCCGCCGGTTTGCCCAGCCCCTGAAGCGCGTGGTACATGCGCACCGAGCTGATCGGTGCCGTGCCGACGTTCTGGTCTTCCATGGCGTGATACATCAGCAGCGCGCCGGAAATCTTGTCGGCCCGGTAAAATGGGGACATGTCAAGATAGGTACTCTGCGCGTTGAAGAAGTCGCGACGCTCGCTCTGGAATCCGAACGGAGTGAGCGAACGATTGTACATGCCGTCGCCGGCGATGCCCGCCTTGAAGTAGGGCAACAGCGTAAGCGCATTCACCGTACTGAACGCGCCGTAACTGTGACCACCAATGCCCATCTTGTTGCGGTCCACAAATCCCGCGTCGACAACCGCGTCGAGCACGGCGTCGAGATTCTCGCGGAGGTCGCGCGTGTAGTTGTCGTTCATCTTTCCGGAATCGCCAAACACCGGCACGTCGGGTTCGATCAACGCGTAGCCCTGCGTGACCCACAGCTTGGTGGAGGACGCGGGGCGCGCAGGAGCGAGGTCCGGAAACCTGTTGATGTTCGTGCTGTAGCGTGATCGATCGTAGTCCGCCTGCGACGTGAACTCGCGCGGGTAAAACCAGATGATGCCGGGAAGGCGCGTACCCGGCGTCCAGCCCTTGGGTAGCGTGACGTCCGTGTAAAACTTCAGCCCGTCGCGCGGACGCGTGATCTGGAGACGCTTGTGCACCGCGCCCGTGACTTCGGGAGCGACGTCGGTGTTGTGCGTCAGCTGCGTGCTCGTTCCCGCCCTGACATCGCGCAGATACGCGTTGGCGATTGTCGTTGGTGACTCGTGCGTATAGACGAACTTCGAGTAGTCGTCGTCGAGCCCACTCACGATCTCGTCGTACGATTCCGAGGGACTCTCAAACACGCGCGTGCGTTGCGCAGTCTCCATGTCGAGGCGATCCAGCCAGGGCCTCGGCGCCTGCGTCTCCCAGCGTGCTGCGGGCGCGCGCGTTCCGGAGACGAACACGGACTTCCCGTCACTCGCGACCACAACCACAGGTGAACCGCTCGCACCCAGGCGCGTGGCGAGTGCGCCACCATTTGCCGACGAGTCGTTCGCGGAGCCTCCTCGGCCGCCACCACCGCCCAAACCGCCGAAGGTTCCCGCCGTCAGCGTGATGCCACGTCCTAGAGGAAAGCGCTTCGATGAGTCGCTCGTCCGCATTGCGACGACGCCGCCGCTATCGGCAATGAACATCATCGTTGCGTCCGCGCTGTAGGCGACAGATGTGAGGCGTCCACTGCCTTCGTAAACGAACTTTGTGTCCGTTGGCCCGAACGGCGGCCGCCAGCTCATGTAGCGCACCGCCGTCGGTTGCGGGCGCTGCGCCGCCGCGCCACGAGCAGCGCCCGTGCGAGCAGGGGTCGGCGGAAAGACGGACTGCAGGTAGACGAGTCCTGGGCCCGCCGGATTCCATTGCACATTACGCTTGCCCGTGTCCGACGCCGTTTGCGCGCCGCCGCGACCGCCGGCGGCCGGTGTGTCGCCATCTCCACCGCGTTCGCCATCTCTTAGCGGCGACGTGCTCACCGTCGCGAGCATTGTGCCGTGCGTATCGTACAGCTCATTCACTGAGGCAAAGTTCGCTACGGGCACCACGTACGAGAACGGCTCCGCCATCCGCGTAACACGCAAATACTGTCCGTCTGGCGATGCATCGAGCGAACGAATCATTGCAGGCGAGCCGAGCTTGCGAACGCGCTTCGACTTTACATCGATGATGGCGAGCTGGCCGGTCGTGTAATACGTGAGTTGCGCCTTCTCGAACGGATTCTGCAGCAGGCTCGGATGAATGGCTTGTGGTAGCGCGCGAGATTCGGTGAGCCGAACTTGCGGACCATCGGCAATTCCCTTATTCCCGAATACCGGTGCAGGGCCTCGACCCTCGGGCACGAGCACCGTCGCGATGCTCGCGCCGTCGCCTGTCCATTCGATACCTGTCATCAGTGTCGCAAGCAGCGGCGTCTTCGACAGTTGCGTGGACCGTCCAGTCGTTGCGTCGGCTACGTAGACGTACGATGCGTCATCGAGATTCGCGATGTACGCGAGCTGCGTCCCACGTGGCGACCAGGTCGGTGCCGAAATCGACGCGCCCTTGGGCGTCTCGATGGTTCGTGTGGCGCCAGTGGTTGGATCGATCAGGGTGAGTCCACGCCGCGTACTCGTCGTAAGCGCGCGTGCGCGATTCGCCCTCGTCTCGATTTGGAGTCCGCCGAGGTTGACGTGATCCTTGCCGTAGTCGTTGATGTCGCCGCGATCAGGGCCCGACGTGCGCACAAACCACTTGCGATCGGGGCTTGGCGTGGTGAACGAAATGTCCGTCCGCGGGGCCATGATGATGCGCTCGACAACGGCTGGCGGCCGAACGTAGGTCTCGGTGTGCAGGATCTGTTGCGGGTTCCAGGCCTCCACCTGCTGCTGGGCGGTTTGTGCGCCGGCAGCGAGGCTGCCGACGAGGAGGAGGAGGAGGAGGAGGACGAGCGCGCGGGCAGGGCGAATCATTCAGTGCTCCGAGGAGACGGCGGGAGAAAGACTACGGGTTATACGGGCGTCGGGCTGTGTCTGCTGCGCTGTCGTGAAGGAAGCGATTGCGGTCACCCTGAGCGAGCGAAGCGAGTCGAAGGGCACCCGCGAAATCGTGCCCG
>JBDTXZ010000689.1:0-2884 GCA_040005935.1 bacterium
AGAAGATCCCGACACTCGCTCGCTGCGCTCGCGGCTTGCGGGATGACATGCATTCGCACCCTCATTGAACAGCATTGCCATTAGTAGTGAATCGGTGGAAGGGCTTCTTCGATCTCCCGACGCTTCGACTCTTCCCATAGCGGGAGTTTCAGTCCCTGGCCGAGTTCTTCGAGGGGTTCGTCTACCGTGAAGCCCGGAGCCATGGTTGCGACTTCGAACAGCACTCCGCCCGGCTCACGGAAGTAGATCGACTGAAAGTACGAACGATCCATCACTGGCGTGACGTCGATGCCTCGCGCGATGAGCGCTTCGCGCAATTGCAACTGTTCGCGCGCATCGGCGATCGCCATGGCGACATGATGTACCGTGCCTACGCCGTTCCTGGCGCGCAGACCATCTGGCGACTTGAGAATGTCGACCGATTTACCTGGTCCGACGCCGTTTACCGACACGCGTTGCCGACCGTCAATTTCGTCGGCCACGCCAAAACCGAACCATTCGCGCATGAATGCGAGCGTTGGCGCGGGATCGTCCACGGTCATCGTGACGCTGTGGATGCCGCGAATAGCGGAGTCGGCGTCAATGTCAGCGGCGAGCCACGGCGTGCGTGTGTCGTCGGCAGTGGCGACAAGTTCGATGTTCAGTCCCGACGGATCAGCAACGACGATTGAATCTTCGCCAAAGCGCGGCAGCGCATCGGCGACGGTGAATCCGCGACCGCGAAGGCGCGTCTTCCAGCTATCGAGTGAACCAGTGGGCACGGAGAACGACGTGACCGTCACTTGGCCAGCGCCCTTGATGCCGGCGGGAACATGCCGCGTCTTGTAGGGAAATGTCGTCCACAGCGAGCCGGGCGTTCCGTGCTCGTCACCGTAGTAGAAATGGTAAACGCCACGGTTGTCGAAGTTGACCGTCTTTTTTACGAGCCGGAGACCGATGGCCTCGCGGACAAAGTCGAGATCGGCCTGCGCGTCGTCGACCGTGGCCGTTACGTGATGCAAGCCGAGGATTGGGAAGCTCATGCGGAAATGTGTGACGGGTCCGACAGCGTTGACACGTGACGCGTGAATCCACGAGACTATGCGGTCCCATACCATGGAGCAAGTGCTGCAACCGATTGACAGGTTCTACGATAGTGTTGGACGAAACTCCAATGCAGTGGCGATCGCCGGCGGCGCTCGCGGGGATATCACGTACGCCGAGCTTGGCCTTGTCGTCGCCGCACTCGGCGCGGCATTGCAGGCTATCGATCCGACGCCAGGCAGTCGCGTCGGTATCTGTGCCGGCAATACGATTGAACACTTGTTGGCGCTGCTCGCGACATACGCGGCCGGAAAAGTGTGGGTGCCGCTGAATCCGCGAAACGCACGTGCCGAGCTCGAAGCGATGATTGCGTGCACGCGACCGACGATCGTCGTAGCCGATGCTGCGTACGTCGCGCGATTCACGCCGAGTTCTGCGCGCCTGATCGTCGCCGGTAGCGATGCACGCACCGGAGAATTACAGGGTCTGGTGTCCTCGTGGGCCGGCAAGACGCCACGACGAATTGATCGGGATGTCGAAGACGCGCAGATCATAAAGTTCAGTGGCGGCAGCACTGGAATTCCAAAAGCTGTCGTGCAGTCGCTGCGCTGCGTCAATGCACAGGCGGACGGCATTCGCGACTTCTTTAATTTTCGCGCCGATGATGTCAACCTGATCGTCGCGCCGCTTACGCATGGCGCGTCGTGCTTTGTGTTGCCGATTCTCGAGAAAGGTGGCCGCCACGTGCTGCTCGACAGCACGAAGCCGTCGGCAATAGTCACGGCGATCGCTAAACACGCCGTCACCACCATTTACGCGCCACCAACGCTGCTGTACTCGCTGATTGATTCACCAGAGGTTCGGCAGCTTGATACCACATCACTTCGTCACGTGATCTACTCGGCCGCACCCATGCCGCCGCAACGGATTCGCGATTGTCAGCGCGTGCTTGGCCCTGTGATCGAGACGGCGTATGGACAGGTCGAGGCGCCACAGATCATCGCGGCCATGCGCGCCGATGAATTGATGATCCAGGCGAATCTTGCGTCCGTTGGGCGGCCGTCGCTCGTGGTGACAGTGGGGGTCATGCGCGCCGACGGAGCGCTGTTAGACGCTGGCGAGACCGGTGAGATCGTTGTCTCAGGCCCGTTGCTCATGACCGGTTATCTCGACAAGCCAGCCGAGACAGCGCGCACGATCGTTGATGGCTGGCTCCACACAGGCGACCTGGGGATGCTCGATGATCGCGGCTACCTGTTCATTCGCGGCCGACTGCGCGAGGTGATCAACACCGGCGGGTTCAAGGTATTCCCGGGCGACGTCGAGACATGCCTCGCGCGGCATCCCGCCGTGGCAGAGTGCGCCGTGTTCGGCGTGGACGATGCCAAGTGGGGCGAGGCTGTTAGTGCGGCGGTGGTGCTGCGGGCTGGACTGACCATTGCGGACGACGAACTGATTGCATGGGTTAAGGATGAGTTGGGATCGGTGAAGGCACCGAAGCGGGTGTGGATCGTCGAGCGGTTAGAGCGGAATGCGGCTGGCAAGGTGAGTCGCGCAGCAGTACGGGCGTCGCTGCGTTGAAGGGACAACGGCTCCCGGCCTGGTCGACTCAATGAGCTATAGCTTGCGCGAAACCGGGCAGAAGACGAGCGGGTTAGCCCCCCTCACCGCCATCGAAACAGCCGCAACGCCACTGTAAAACTCACCACCAACCACGCTCCGACAATCGCCAGCGATGGCGCGATCACGCTCCACCCCGCACCCTGCAACATCGTCGCACGCAGCGCATTGATTGTCGCCGTGAGCGGCAACGCCTGAATGAACGGTTGCGCAACCTTCGGAAAGTTGTTCGACGAAAAGA
>JBDTXZ010000690.1:0-2882 GCA_040005935.1 bacterium
CGTGTGCTGCCGCCATGCGGGCGCTCACGCGCTAACCGCGTTGCCAGCGCATCCCCGCTCGGCACGCCCAACCGTGCGAAGCCGGCATGTGTCCAATCCGCGCGCTCTCCTCGCTATGATCGCCTCTCATTGGATCGCGGAGAACTGACATGTTCGATGGACACAGTGTGGCCCATTTCGCGAAGCGCGCCAGCCGCGTTTGGTCCTTCTCTTTTTCACCACACCGCTCTTAGCGCGTCCCGCGACTGCGCAGAGCACAACTCGTCGGGATATTTCGGGGTTTGTCGGTGGTGGACTCGGTGGTCTCCGCAGCATTTGCCAAGGATAGCGTTGGTAGTATGACCGTCGGAATTGTCAGTGGCAGTGATCTCGTGCGGACGCAGAGCTACGGATTCGCGAACATGGACAGCCGAAAACCGAACGGCGGCATCTTCACCACGATCGACGATCTGAGCAGGTTCCTCTCGTTCGAACTCGTTCGCGGTCCCGACAGTGGATGCTATTGGCCGCCTCGCGCCCGATATGCTGAAGGGGCTAATCTTCGCCAAGCTTGCCGCGAAGAAGGGCGGAGTGGCAAGAATTCTCTTGCAGTGCCTAGCGATGCCGACGAGAAGATCATGTCCAATCACCCAACTGACACATGTCCGATGACTCGTTGCGCGCGTGCGAAAGCGCGCTTCGCCAAGCGCAGCTAACAAGCGACGTCTCAACGCTCGACCGCCTGATAGACGATGAACTTGTCTTTACGGGACCGGACGGCGCCATCTACGGCAAGCAGGACGACCTGAACGCACACCGAAACGGCATGATACGCATAACGCGCCTGGAACCGAGTGAGGAGCGCATTCAGCGATTCGGAAGCCTCGCTGTGATCAGCGTAAGGATGGAGATGGCTGGTTCATTCCAGGGGGCGCCGTTTGAAGGGTCATTTCGGTACACCCGCGTTTGGTGTGAGCGGCCCGACGGATGGCGCATCGTGGCTGGCCACGTAAGCGCGGTGCTCGTATAGGCACGCTCAGCGTACCAGCGAATAGCAACAGCAGGTGCAGGTCCTTCGCTTCGCTCAGGTCGACAAACCTTGGCGCAGCACCAGGTGCTGTGGCGGTAGCAACCGGGGTCGACGGAACACTCTGTCATCCCGCAGGAGCGAGCGCAGCGAGCGAGTGTCGGGATCTACCGTATGATCCGCGAAGCAGGCCGAGGTTGGACGAATAGTAGATCCCGACATTCGCTCCGCTCATGCGGGATGACAGGTGGCGTTGCGCTGACCAATTGAAACCGCCGGTCCTTCGCTTCGCTCAGGACGACTGACTCACGCGCCGCTCCAGGAATCGTTTCTCACTGGGATTGCGAGCGAGTGCAAGAGCTGCCGTAAAGTGCGTCCGCGCCGCGCCCGCGTTGCCGCGACGGGCCTCCAGCTCTCCGAGCGCCGCGGCGTAAAACGGATAGCGGTCGAAGCGATCGCGATCCTGAATTGCATTGAGCTCGGCAATGCCACGCGCCGGCCCATCGCGTTGCGCCACCGCTATTGCACGATTCAGTGCCACCACCGGCGACGGTTCGATATCCATCAACCGGTCGTAGAGGGGCACGATCTCATTCCAATTCGTCGCGTCAGTGCTACTCGCGCTTGCGTGCACGGCAGCGATCGCAGCCTCGATGTGATACGCCGTCAACTCCGTACCTGTGGCCGAGCGTTCGAGATACGTGAGACCGTCCGCGATGAGCCGAGCGTCCCAACGCGAGCGGTCCTGATCGACCAGCGAGCACAGATCGCCTGCCGAATCGATTCGCGCGGGAAGCCGCGCCGCATGAAGGTTCATCAGCGCGGCAAGTGCATACGTCGCCGGCGTAGCGGTGGGCGCGTGCGCGATCAACAGGACGACGAGCCGCACGGCCTCGCCGCAAAGTTCCACGCGCACCGCGCTCTCGCCGGACGCACCGTGGTATCCCTCGTTGAATAGTAGGTAAAGCGCATGCTGGACGACCGACAAACGCGACGCAAACTCATCATCCGCGAGATCGAACAGTCGCTTCGAGCCCGCGAGGACCTTCTTTCCGCGCGAGATCCGCTTTTCAATAGCCGCTCGCCCCGTCAGGAACGCGCTTGCGATCTCACTTGCACCAAAGCCGCAAAGGATGTTGAGAATCAGCGCAATTTGTGCGTCCTCCGGCAATCGCGGATGGCAACACGAGAACATCATTCGCAACTGTTCGTCCTGGATCGTGCGCTCGACGAACGCGTCATCGACGACGGACGCGATTGCGCCTTCTTCTTCGAGTCGACGACCCACATCAGGTGCGAGACGTAACGCAGTGCGTTCTCGCCGCATGACGTCGACCGCGCGATGCTTTGCCGTCGCCATCAGCCACGCGGACGGATTCTCCGGCACGCCCCGAACCTTCCACACCTCCAGCGCGCGAAAGAAGGCGTCCTGAACGACGTCTTCTGCCAGCGCGAGGTTGTGCACGCCGAAGATGCGCGTAAGCGCCGCGACCATGCGGCCTGATTCTCGGCGAAAGAGATGCTCGTCCGGATCCACGCGTGTGCGCCGCTACTCCGTCACGTGTCGCACTCGTACCACAGCACCACACAGCCGTTCTTGAACTGCCGTGTACGTGTGGGCCGCAAGCTCAACGTGTCCGCAATGCCGTCGAACATCGTTCGTCCCTTGCCAAGTGCGATGGGATAGACAACGAACTGGTATGTATCGATCAGTCCTTCCTGCGCCAACTGCGCGACTATGCTGCCGCTGCCCATGAGCGTAATGCCCGGCCCGGGTTCGCTCTTGAGTGCACGCACCGTATCCGCGATTCCGTCCTTCACCAGCGTCGTGTTGTTCCACGACACCGACTTCAGCGTTCTCGAGAACACGACTTTA
>JBDTXZ010000691.1:0-2881 GCA_040005935.1 bacterium
CCTCGAGAATCTCGCTGCCCGTGATGTCGCTCGGCACGAGATCCGGCGTGAACTGAATGCGCCGAAAGTCGAGGTCGAGCGCCTCGGCGATCGAGCGAATCATCAGTGTCTTCGCGAGGCCGGGCACGCCCACGAGCAGGGCGTGTCCACCGGCGCAAAGCGCCATGAGAATCTCGTCGAGCGCCGCTTCCTGGCCGACGATGCGCTTCTGCACTTCTGCGCGAAGGCGCTTCAGCGCGTCGCGAAGCTCGGCCGGGGACAGCGCATCAGCGGCGCGACCAATCACGGGTGCGGCGGCCGATGTGCTCAGCGGACGGCGCGCCGGCGGCGGTGCGTGAGAAGAAAAATCGACCCGCCACTGGCGCCCGCGGCGTCGATCGTCTCGTTCTCGTCAAGTACTTCCCATCCGCGAAACTTGCAGACGAAATCCTCGTGATTGCACTCCACCGGGTAGAGCGCTTTCAGTGCGGCGATCTTTACGTCCACAACGCGCTGCGTTGGCGACACGATGACATTCACCGTATTCCACACCTCGGGCATTTCGACGCGCACCGTAATCGCCGGCTCGCCAGCCTTGGCCAGTTGCAACGCGGCTCCGCGTGCTCGTAGCTGCGTAACGAAAGGCGCCGTCATGCAGTGGCCTGCGCGCCTGATTCAACTTCAGGCAGCGTCGTGAAGAATCGTGCGATTTGCATATCGAACATGTAGGAGGAGCCGGTCACGAGCGTCGCGCCGTCACGCTCGATGGCCGCGAGGATGATCTCCTCACCGCCCTGGCCGCGGAACGTCACGTGCGTGGCATCTTCATCTTCGAGAAACGCGGCGTACAAGCTATTGCGACGCGAAAAGAACGCCTTCGCGCGCTCGAGCACGTCGACGGGCGCAAGCGTGGTCCGGAATTCCTGCAGGGTGGTCTGAGACGGGTTCATGACGACGGAGGAACTGGGACGCGGAACTTGCACGCCCGTTGGATAACGGACGCGGGGGAAAGGTTGTTGAAGGATAATCGAGGTTGTCGTCCTGAGCGCGCAACGAACGACTGGTGGTTTCAACTTGGTCAGCGCGACACCTCCGTCCTGTCATCCCGCACGTCGCGAAGCGAGTGTCGGGATCAACCAGCCGGCGCTGTGAGCCCGCCACGGGCGACGGATCGAGGATCCCGACACGAGCGGCCGCTCGTGCGGGATGACAATAGTACGTTGCGGTCGCCAGTTGAATTCACCCTGCGCTTCTCTACGCCACAGACTCCAGCGGAAGCTCCACCCGGAACGTCGACCCCTCGTCCGGCGCGGACTCGAGATAGATCTCGCCACCCAGCAAATGCGCAATGCGCTGCGCCAAGCTCAAACCGAGCCCCGACCCGCCATACCGCCGCGTCGTCGAGCCGTCCACCTGCCGGAACTCCTCGAACACCTGGGCCTGCATCGACTCCGGAATGCCGATTCCCGTGTCTGCCACGCGATACACCGCACGGCCGCCGCGCGTGGTGACCGAGACGCGCACTTCACCGGTCCGCGTGAATTTGTACGCATTGCTCAGCACCGCGATCAGCATCTTGGCGATCATCCGGTGATCGCTCACCATCATGACCGGCGACTCCGGCTCGCTCACACGCAGGGCGACGCCCTCCGCGCGTCCGCGCGTCGCTGAAATCGCGTCGTGCAGCGGCTCACGAATGTCGAACGCTGTCAACGACAGTTCCTGCCCGCCGCGCTTGAGGGTCGTGAGCTCCAACAGGTCGTCGATGAGGCCCAGCAGGTGGTGGCTCGACGTCTTCACCTGCGAGAGGTGCTTGCGCTGCTCGGGCGTCACGGGGCCTGCCAGCCCATCCTCCATGAGCGACAGATAGCCCATCACCGCCGTCAGCGGCGTCCGCAGCTCGTGCGAAATGTTCGCGAGAAACTCGTCCTTCGCTCGCCGAGCGTCGAGCAGCGCCGCGTATTGTCGTTCCAGCTCGGCGTTGGACTCCAGCAGTGCAGCGTTCGCGCGACGGAGGTCGTCGATCAGACGCGCCTTCTGCGCTGTCGCCGCCATCTGGTCCGCGACCATCCGCAGCAGCGAGCGCGTTTCCGCGCTGATCGTGCCCGCTCGCCCAAAGTAAAAAGCGACGGCGCCAAGGACGCCGTCACCGGTCTGAAGAGGCAGCGCCACGATTGCACGAAAGCCAAGCTCACTTGCGACTTCGGCCCAATCCTCGAGCGACGGATCGGACATCACGTCGGGCACTTCGATTACTCGTCGCTCCGCCGCCGCTTCGCCACTCGGCCCGAATCCCAGCCGGACGCGCATTTCCCCGAGCCATGGCGCGTAGGGCGCGGGCCAGTTGTGCACCGCGGCCAGGCGCATGAGTTCCGACGCGCCGTCGATGAGGTAGACGCACGCGAACGCGGCGCCGACCAACGGACTCACCCGATCGAGCGCGAACTGAAAAACCTCCTCTGGCTGGTCGGCCGTGAGGAACGCGTGCACGATTTCCCGAATGGCAATCAGCTCGCGCAGGCCCGAGTCGGTAGTCTCGGCTGAGGCACGAAAGCGGTCACTCGTGAGCGGTGTGATTTTTGTCACAAACGCAAATATGACGCGTAACCCTTTGCGGGTCCAGATGTTTAGCCGATTGTGATCACTTTTTTGCCGGCGGCGATCTCAATGTGCGCACTTCTGCCCGGTGCACCAAAACCCCCGGCGGCGTCCCGAGGACGTATGACACCGCATCCGCCACGTCGTCAGCCTTGAGCTTCCAGTTGTCCGCTTCCGTCGGCGACTTGCCACCAAATTCCGTAGCGACGCCGCCTGGGTTGACCACGGACACCTTCACCCCCTGATCGCGCACCTCGAGCAGCAGCGACTCCGCCCACGCCGTCACGAACGCTTTCGTGGCGTT
>JBDTXZ010000692.1:0-2879 GCA_040005935.1 bacterium
TTGGGCGCAGCGCGCCGCGGCCGCACGCGGTATCATGGGGCACTCATTTCGGCAACGGAGCCCAGCCCTCGATGCGATTCGCCCCCGCTTCCCTGCTCTTCCTCGCCCTTGTCGGGCCTGCCGCTGGAGCTCAACAGCTCACGCCAGACCAGCAGTTTGCAAAAGACGTCTACAAGGAGTTGATCGAGATCAACTCGTCGACCATGACGTCGGGGACGACCGCTGCTGCCGACGCGATGGCCAGACGATTCCGCGACGCCGGATTCCCCGAAGCAGACATCTTCCTCGGCGGCGCGCGCCCGGATAAGTACAACATCGTCGTGCGATATCACGGCAAGGGCGGTGCGAATGCTCCCAAGCCGGTGCTGCTGCTCGCGCATCTCGATGTCGTGGAAGCACTCAAGACCGATTGGTCGGCGGACCTCGACCCCTTCAAGTTTCTCGAGCGTGACGGGTACTACTACGGCCGCGGAACGGCTGACGACAAGGCGATGGCGGCGATATTTGTTGCCAACCTGATTCGGTTCAAGCGGGAGCACTACCTGCCCGACCGCGACATCATCGTCGCGCTTACGGCCGACGAGGAAGGCAGCCCGTGCAGCTGCAACGGTGTACGCTGGCTCATTCAGAATCATCGTGAGCTCGTCGACGCAGCGTACGTCATCAACGAAGGCGGCGGGGGCTCGTTGCGCGACGACAAGCCATTCCTCAATTCGCTGCAGGCAACGCAGAAGAACTCGGTGAACTTTACCGCCACAGCAAAGAATCGCGGCGGACATTCGTCTGTACCTCGCCCCGACAATGCCATCTATGAATTGTCCGAGGCGATTGCGCGCTTTGCGAAGCACAGTTTCCCCGTGCACTTCAACACGGTGACGCGCGCGTTCTTCGAGAAGACAGCCGACATCGAGAAGCCCGAGATGGGCCGCGCGATGAAGGCGCTTCTCAAGAATGAGAATGATGCCGCGGCCGCCGCGATCGTGTCCGCAGACCCGCGCTACAACTCGATGTTGCGCTCGACGTGCGTTGCGACAGGACTCACAGGCGGCCACGCGGCGAACGCGCTACCGCAAACGGCAGAGGTGCGCATCAACTGCCGCATCCTTCCCGACGCGGTCCCCAGCCAGATTCGCGATGGAATCATTGCGGCGCTTGGCGACACGGCAATCGAGGTGTCGCGCGCCGGTCAAGGCAACTTCGTCGAGCCGTCGCCACTGATGCCGGAGATGGTCGGGCCAGTGGAGCGCGTCACGAAAGAGTTGTTCGGCAACATTCCGGTGATTCCAACGATGTCCACTGGCGCCACCGATTCGCAGCCCTTTCGCCAGATTGGCATTCCTGCGTACGGCGTCTCCGGACTGATGGGCGACCCCGACGACATTCGCGCGCATGGCCGCGACGAGCGCATGCGCGTCAAGAGTTTCTTCGACGGACAGGAGTTCCTGCTTCGCCTCACGAAACTACTTGCAATCGGACGGCCGATTTCCTGACAGGAGAATGAATGCAACGCCACAGTGTCATCCCGCACGAGCTACCGCTCGTGTCGGGATCATCGATGCGTAGCGCGTGGCCGGCTCACGGCGCGGCGATGGGAGATCCCGACACTCGCTTCGCTCATGCGGGATGACAGGGCCACGAACTCTTACCAAGTGTTGACAAATGAGCGAACGCCAATCACGTAGGGAATTCATGGGCCTCTCGGCCATCGGCCTCGCGGGCGTTGCCGGCGGGCCGTGGCTCAGTAGCACGCCATCATCGTCCGCAACCAACGACGCGCGCGATGCCTATCCCGACCTCGTCGTCATAAACGCCAAGGTGTACACGATCGATTCTGGCGCGCCCACTGCAGAAGCGTTTGCCATCAAGGCCGGAAAATTCGTCGCGGTTGGACGCACTGCCGACATCAAGGCACTCGCTGGCAAAAGCACGCAGACGTTCGACGCGAAGCGCATGACGATCGTGCCCGGCTTCATCGATACGCACAATCATCCGCGAGGCGACGTGCTGTTGTATGACGTGCTCGTCGGCAATCCGTTCGAAGTGGAGTTCGTCACCATCGCGAGCATCGTCGAGAAGCTACGCGCACGCGCGCGTGAGACTCCGGCGGGCGCGTGGGTGGAGGGATATTTCTTCGACGACACAAAGGTCAAGGACAAGCGAGCGCTCAATGTGCACGACCTCGACCAGGTGTCCACCGAGTACCCGGTCGCGGTGCATCATCGCGGAGGGCACACCTCGTTTTACAACAGCAAGGCACTCGCGCTTGCGGGCATCAACCGCAACACGCAGAACATGCCGAGCGGTACGTATGATCGTGATGCGAATGGTGAGTTGAATGGTCGCGTGACCGACAATGCCCGCGACGTGATCGACAGAGTTGGTCGCCGACAGAGCTTTACCGCTGAGCAACTCGCACAGCGTGAACGCGACGGGCTGTCACACATCTCAAAGCAGTTCGCACGGTACGGCTTGACGAGCGTTCACCACGAAGGCGGGGACCTCTCGGCATTGCAGCAGGTGCGCGCGCGCGGCGATCTCAAGCACCGTGTGAGTTATGAGGCGAGTGGACGAGTGCTGGAGTCCATGATCACCAGCGGTATCATGACCGGCTTTGGCGACGAATGGATCAAGTTCGGCGCGACGTCGGAGCACACGGTGGATGGGTCGTTTTCGGAACGGACGATGGCGTTGAGCACTCCGTATCCCGGCAGCAACTCCCCGTATCAGGGCAACATCACCGAAACGCAGGACGAGCTGAATGCGTGGGTCGAGCGTGTGCATCGCGCCGGCATTCAGGTGAACTGCCACGCCAATGGCGACGTCGCGATCGACATGTACCTCACGGCAGTGGAGCGCGCGCAGCAGGTGGCACCACGCGC
>JBDTXZ010000693.1:0-2873 GCA_040005935.1 bacterium
CGCTCGCTCAGGATGACAAGAATCAATGCGACACGCGATAGATCGCGCCCAACGCGTCGTCGGAAACGAGTACGCTGCCGTCCGCGGCAACCAGAATATCCACCGGCCGACCCCATCGCTTACCGGCCGCATCCTGCCATCCCGTGATGAAGTCTTCTTCGCCAGTCGGCTTGCCGTTCGCGACATGCACGCGAATGATCTTCGCGCCCGTCGGTTTATCGCGATTCCAGGAGCCATGAAAAGCAACGAGGAGATCACCACGATAGTCGGCCGGAAACGTCGTGGCGCTCGAGAGAAAGCTCATGCCGAGTGGTGCGGAGTGCGCCTGCATCTTGAGGGCGGGCGGAGTGGTCCTGGCGCAGCGCGCGGCGTCGTTGTATTCGGGATTCGGTGTGCGATCTCCATAGCAGTATGGCCAGCCGTAATCGCCACCATCCACGAGAATGTTGAGCTCCTCGGGGGGAAGGTTCTCGTGATCCGGCGTGAGGTTGTCGCGCTCGTTCTGTGATGCCCAGATCGCTTTCGTCTGCGGGTTCATGGCAAGACCGACCGCGTTCCTGAGACCGCCGGCGAACACACGCTTGCCAGATCCGTCCTCGTTAAAGCGCAGCACTGCCGCACGCTCTGGTGTTTGCTCGACACACAGATTGCAGGTGGAACCGACGGCGACGTACATCGCGCTGTCTGCGCCGAAAATAATCGTGCGTGTCCAGTGACCGCCGCCGGTGGGATAGTGATTCACGTATTCCGGAGCGCCGGTCGCAACGCCATTGGCGCCGAGCGTCAGGCGGACGACACCGTCAGTATTCGCGACGTAAAGCGCGCCCTTGTGAAACGCGAGACCGTGCGGGCGATCGAGACCGGTGGCAACAACGATCGCTGTATCCGCCTTACCATCGTGATTGGCGTCCGGCAGTCGAACGATTTGTCCCTTTCCCGGCTGACTAGCGTACACTGCGCCGCCAGGCCCCACCGCCATGAAGCGCACGTCGGGCAGGTCCTTCGCGAAGTACGTCACCTTGAAGCCGGCGGGCACGCTCAGCTTGCCGTCGAGCGCGGCAACCCTGGCTGCGGTGTCCAGCGGCGCGAGCGGCGCATTGGCGTCGGCGTCCTTCGTGGCGCTGCAGCCCGTGGCGGCCAGCGCGAGTGTTGCAACCATCACTGTGCGACGCATGTGGTGTCTCCCCGTTAGGTCAGCGTCCGAATAAACGCCCCAATACTCCACCATCTCCGGTCTTGCCGATGGCTGCCGCGAATGCGTTCGCAAATTCCGGAGCCGTGGAATAGCGGTCATCGGGCGCGCGCTGCATCGACTTCGAAAGCACTCTCTCCACCGCCTCGGAAAAGCCAAGGTCCGGGCGCGCTTCACGCAGCGGCATGGGTTCGTTCCGTAAACGCGCGATCATCATTTCCTGCTGCGTGCGTCCGGTAAACGGCAACCGGCCGGTGAGCATCTCATACGTCATCAGGCCAAGCGAATACACGTCGGTGCGCGGGTCGAGCGGCTTGCCGCGCAGTTGCTCGGGACTCATGAACTCCGGTGTACCCAATATGATGCCGGTGGCCGTCAGTTTCTGTAGTTCCGCATCGGCTCGGCGTTCCTTCGCGAGGCCGAAGTCCATGACGACCGCGCGCTCGCTGCCGTCTTCGGACTTGCAGATCATGATATTCTCTGGCTTCAGGTCGCGATGCACGATCTTGAGCTCGTGCGCCACGTGAAGCCCTGACGCGATTTCCGAGACGAATCGTCCGACCTCCGCGAGCGGCAATGTGCCCATGCGGTTGTTCCGATCGCTGAGGATCTCGCCTTCCACAAACGGCATGACCACATACACCAAACCGTCCTGCGTCTCGCCCATGCGGATGATGTGGCACACGTTCGGATGCGCCAACCGCATACCGAGGCTGGCCTCGCGCTTGAGGCGCTGCATGGCGTTCTGGTCGTTCGAGAGCGCCTGCGATAACACCTTGATTGCGTAGCGATCGTTGGTCGCGGTGTCGTTGGCGAGGTACACGAACGACATCCCTCCCTCGCCGACCTTTCGCACTACGCGATAGCGTCCGTCGAGCACTTGATCGACGAGATTCATCGGACTCGCCGCGGCGGGCGGCTCGGCGCGACCCATTGCCGTGCTGCGCGATGCGGCGTGTGTTGATGGCTGCGTGATGTTGGCGCTTGGCGGTGCCGGCATGGCGATCAGCTTCGAGCCGTCTTTCGTGCAGAAGCGTGCTTCGTCGGCGTATTGCGTGCCGCAGGTGGGACAGCGATTCATGTCCGGGCATCTGAGAGAAGTGGCACGAGACCGTCCCACTCGATATTGCCACCACTCAGGAAGGCAACCGTTTTACCCGCTGGCTTGACGATTCCCTCCATCAACGCCGCAAGCGTAATGGCCCCGCTCGGCTCGGTGACGAGTTTCATTCGGTCAAGCAGCAAGCGCATCGCACGATGGAGTGCTCCGTCGTCGACCTGTACGACTTCGTCGACGTAGGCTTCGTGATGCGCGAAAGTAATGCCGCCGACTTCAACCGCCAGCAGGCCGTCGGCGAGCCCGTGTGTCGACGGAATTCTCACTGGCCTGCCTGCCTCACGTGCCCGCGAGAGTTTTGGCGCGTTCGTCGGTTCCACGCCGATGACTTTCGCGTTCGGTGCTCGCAGCTTGATCGCCGTTGACACACCGGCGCTGAGTCCGCCTCCACCAACGGGCACTAACACCGTGCCGACATCAGGAAGGTCGTCGACAATCTCCAGCCCCGCCGTTCCCTGACCCGCGATGATCCATTCGTGATCGAAGGGCGGCACCATCGTAAAGCCTTCCTCCTTCACCAACTGCTCGGCGCGCTCGTAGCGATCCTGCGTCGTCGTGCCCGCG
>JBDTXZ010000694.1:0-2869 GCA_040005935.1 bacterium
GTTGGCGCGTTCTCCACTGTGCGCACGCCACGTACAGCGAAGTCGTCCCAGTTTACGCGGAGCGCATCGGACGCGGGATGGAAGAAGCGCACATACGAAAGCAGGCGCGCAAACGCGACGAGATTGTCGAGTCCTTGCGCTGTGAGCGCACGCGGCGCCTCTCGTGGCGAGCGGGCCATCAGGCGTTGGCGCGAAGCGCGGACTTCCGCAACGTTCTCGAAACTGGCTTGCAGTGGCGCAACACTGTCCGCCTCGATGCGCACGTCGTCGATCCAGAGCGTTCCTTTTCCGTTGGAGTAGACGCCGAGCACGAGGGTCGTTGCGCCGCGCGGGACGTCGAGCGTAATGGCGATGGGCGTCCAGTCCGTTGTGCCGAGGAGCGGACGCTCTTGCGAGGTGCTGAAGGCGAAGGGTCCGCCGTCTGCGCGCGCCCATACCACGCCGCCTTTGCCTGTGAGCTTCGCGCCGCGGAGCTGCGCGGAGACGCGGAGGCGGCGGCCTTCATATGGTGCGGCAGGCAAGCTTGTGAGGATGCCCGCGAAGTTGGCCGGTTGTTCGTCAGCGACGAATCGTATGCTGGCGCGACCCGAGTGCGCGACGAGGGTGTCGCGCGAAACCGCGAAGTCCTCGACCGTACCGCTTACCTGCCAAAGGATGGCAGATGGAGGAGGGGACTGGCCTAGCGCGGTCGTGGAGAGGGCCGCCGTGAAGAGTGCGGCTGAGAGGATCTTGTTCATGAGGATATAGTCTCGCGGTGTGCGTATCGAAGATAGAGGGCTCGATCTTGGGCCGCGTGGTTTTCTCGACCCACGCATGTCTTCTACCGGACCCAGTAGCAGGTCCTTCGCCACGCTCAGGACGACAACTCCGCAGCGCGAGTAGGCTTGCGTTCCGGGTGATCTCGAATGATTGTGCCGAGCCTGCATATGCGCGGCAGCGTATCCGGTTTCGCGCTATCGAATGAGCGTCCCTTACCAAGCACGCATGCCCACCCACCGAGCCCCAACCACTCGGCGCACGAAACCCGCCACGCAGTCTGGCCGCCGGCTGTCGTCCCCACCGGCGGCGCCAACGGCGTACAGTTCTGAATCCGGCCGCACCTACACGCTCGATCGCCTCATCGGCAAGGGTGGTTTCGGCGAGGTGTACCTCGCGACACCGAGTCCCAGCACGGGGTTTCCAGCGCAGGTGTGCGTCAAGATCAGCGATCGCATTTCTGGTTGGTTGCGCGAGGCGTACTTCGCCGAGTTGCTCTCACGCGAGGAGCGTGCGCTGCGCGTGTTCGATCGGTTTGCCGAGGTCGATGGCCCGCATATGCGCTACTGCCTGGCGATGGAATACGCCGAGCATGGCGATCTTGGCGCGTGGCTCGAGCGGAAGGGCGCGCAGTCTGAGCGCTATGTGCGGCGCGAGATCGCAGCGCTATTGCGAGCGCTTGACGTGCTGCATCGCGGTCATGCGCTGCATCGCGACCTGACGCCATTCAACGTCTTCGTCTGCGAAGACGAAAAGCTGAAACTCGGCGACTTCGGTATCGCGACCCACCAGCTCAGCCGCCGAGGTGTCACGGCTGACGCGTTCAACCTGTTTCACGTGCCGAATGAGATAGCGTGGGGTAGGGTACGACGCTGGCAGAAGCGCGACGACGTGTATCAGATCGGGCTATTGGCCGCGATGCTGCTGCGCGGCGACATCTCCAGCGCGATGCAGAGCAAGGATGTTCGTGGGCTTCCGTGCGGCGATCATCTCAAGGAGGTGATCCACTGTTGCCTGGGGTCGCGGGGCAAGCGATACGAATCCGCGAATGAATTGATCGACGCACTTCGACGGCAACCGAGGGAACCACAGCTTGGCCGCATGAGCAGTCTGGACGGCAAGCGTGTGTCGTTCACGGGATTTCTGGTGCGTCCGAGAACGGAGGCCATTGCCGCGGCGCGAAAGGCTGGCGCAACGGTGCATTCGAAGCCAGGACAAACGACGGACGTGTTGGTGCGAGGCCGGCCGAACGCGCTTCAACTCGCCGGCAAGGATGGTGGGTCGAAGCTGATCGAGGTGCGTCGCCTTGCCGCGCAAGGAATTCGGGTAAAGGTCATTGGCGAAAGGCAGTTCTGGAAGCTCGCGGAAATCAAGGCACGCGCACGCGTGAAGAAGACGAAGTAGTACGACGTATTGCTCGTCTTCGCGCTTGCCATTCGAGTGTGGATGATCTGCATCAAGCTCGAAACGTGGGACGAGGTAAAGGCGATCACCGTGTCTCATCTCATCGGCTTCTGTCTCGAGTTGTTCAAGACGTCGAGCGCGATCGGCTCATGGAGCTATCCCGACTTTGCCTACGCAAAAGTGTTTGGCGTGCCGTTGTTCTCCGGCTTCATGCACGCCGCAGTCGGGAGTTGCATGATCCAATCGTGGCGTCTGCTCGACTTGCGTATTCGACACCACCGCCGTACTGGATGGCCACGCTCGTCGCGGTGGCGATTTACGCGAACTTCTTTCTCCACCATTTCACCGGCGACTATGGCTGGTACCTCGCGGCCCTCGCACTCGGTTTGTACGTCAGGACAACGGTGATCTTTCGGCCGCTCGACCGCGACCGGTCCATGCCACTCATGCTGGATTCATCCTCAGTGGGTTCTTTAGTGTGGCTCGCCGAAAACATCAGCACATTCTCTGGTGTGTGGCGATACCCTGATCAACTTGGTGCGTGGACGACCGTTCATGTGAGCAAATGGAGCTCCTGGTCGCTGCTCGTGGTCATGACCTTCACCATTGTCGCGAATCTGAAACACATCAAGGCGCGCGTGCACGCGCCTGAATAGTGGCGCGAGAGCAAAGGGAGTTGCACCTAACAGCAATACTGTTGGCTCAGTTT
>JBDTXZ010000695.1:0-2864 GCA_040005935.1 bacterium
GGCGATGCGTGATTTCGCCGGCGGCCTTGTTGGTGAACGTGAACGCGCAGATGCGCGCCGGGTCGACGTGATGTTCCTCGATGAGGAAGCGAATGCGCTCGATGAGGCAGTACGTCTTGCCCGCGCCTGGGCCGGCGAGCACGAGCATCGAGCCCGGATCGGCCTCGATGGCGCGCTGCTGCGAAGGCGAGGCGTGGGCGATTGCTTCAACGAGAGCCATTTTACGTCGACGCTACGGCTGGGAACCACCCGAGCAAGATCACGCGCGTGTGCGACTGTCGTGGACGCCAACGTGCGGATTCAGAGTTTCTCCGTCCCATCGAGCTTACCAAGCTTCCGGTCGAAGGTGCCCAGCGGCAGATGCCCCGCCTTCCTTGCCACTTCCAACACCAGGCAGTCCGAGAATCCCAACGCGGGCTTGGCGCGAAACTGCTCGAGCGCCGCCGACGCAACGTCGGCATCCTGGATGCTCAGCGTGGCGTGATTGAGTAGCATCTCGATCGCGGTCGCGATCTGGATTGGGGTGAGATCGTACACACTATCCAGTACCCAGCACGTTTCCGTCAAAACCAACAACGACACCCACGCGCCGGGCGAGATGAAGGTCTCCGCCACCGTCACATGCTTGGGATCGTCTCGTGCGACAAGCCGAACCAGCAGGTTCGTATCAACCGCTCGCATGGCGCTTCCGCATGTGACCCCGGATGCCCTGTTTCATCTCGTGAGCGCTCTTTCTCGCAGAAGTGTGGTCACCAAACACCGCGTGGTGGATATCCTCCGAGGTGTGGCGCCCGGCTCTGCGCACGACAATCCCACCGGTCGTCTCTTCCCACTCCAGAACGGCACCAGGCCCAACGCCAAGCTTCCGTCGCACTTCTGCTGGCACGGATATCTGGCCCTGGGCCGTCAGTTTCGATTGCGCTATCAGCATGCCTTCAAATTACCCCAGTACTGCAACTATCGGCAAGGGGGCGGTTCAATGCGCGCCGCCGAGAATCTTGCCTGCTTCGGCGAAACTGCCCACCGCCCTCGCGAATGGCGGCGTCGCGGCCGACGCTCATGCGATACGCGCCCTCCGATCCCCACTTCGTGTACGCAATGCCCTCGCGCAGCACCTGTTGCAACAGCGCATCGGCGTCGGAGGGAATGTCCACGCCTTGCCGCGCCGCGAACGCCCGGAAATCAGCAAGCGTTGCGGCGGGCAGCGGTGCGGCCGCGTCGACGAACGTGTCGAGAGTGCCAAGCGTCGCACCCTTACTGTCGACGTATGATCCGCTCCACGACAGAATGAGTTGCTGCTCTTCCGTGCGCACCAGCCAGCGCGGTCGCGCGGGGGCCTCGGCGAGCACGATGTCCGGGTAGATACCGCCGCCGCCATACGCGATGCGTCCTGCGTCCGTGCGACACGATGGCCGGCCGGCGGTATCGCGCTCTGCGCGCGCCTGACGGTAGTACTCGTGGCGCGTGATCGTGCGATACTCGCGTTGCACCACGCGACCGCATGGCGTGCGCACCTGACCGATGACCAGCACGAGCACTGAACCGTCGGCCATTGGAAAGCCACGCATGAGCAGCGACTTGCCGCCAGATCACACGGTACGACAGGTTTTACGTTCCGGGTGGCGGCGGCGCGCTTGCATCGAGCGCGACTGACGTCGTCCGCACGCAGCAGATGCGCGCCGAGTGCAGGTATCTGGTGGATCTGCACCAGGTCAAGAGCGTAATCTTGCTCTTTCACGGGCCGTCTGCGGCAGTCCGAATCGAGGCGGCGTGTGCGGACTACCGTCGCAAGCTGCCCTGGGCGCCGCTCGCCGAACTTCGCGCTCGTCAGGAGCTCGACGCCGTGGATCTGCTAACGAGACGCCGAGAGTGGGCGGCAGATGCTGCGGTGCTGCTGTAACGCTGCGAGGTGGATTCAGCGGGAGGAATCACCTTCGTCAACCTCGATCCCGATTCAGCGCTCGGATCCGAGAGCACCACGCATCTTCGTCGCGGCCGACGGACGACCTAGCGGCCGGCGTCGACCTTTTTGCGCGTTCTTAGGCCGCGGCCGCCACAGGAACTGGACCCGCTGGCACAAGGGTCTTCATCACAACATCGACGCGAAGGTTGAGACCCTCCAGCGCTCGTGCGCCGAGCAGCGTCATGTCCCCGAGTTCCGCGAAGACGACGATGTCGGGCGCTGAGGTCCCACTCGTGTAGACATTTGCGAACGCGATGTCACGCTCGAGCACTCGGCCATCGGCAGTCCGGAATCGCGCCGTGCGCTCTGGAACGATGGCCAATGTCTCGAGCTCCTGGCGTGGTATCCAGGTGTATTCGCTGCCCGTATCGACCATGACGTCGAGCATCTCGCGCATTACTCCGCGATTCAACGGATTCTCGATTGCGATTGTGGTTCGAAAGATTCCCATGTCAGACATCGTAGCTCGCCCTCAGCAGGATACGACACCAAAATACCGCATCGTGTACCAAAAACCGGCAGCCATCTGAAATGCTGCCCTACGGTTTCTTCCAGGGCACTCCCTGCTCGCGCGGCACGTCACCCAAGCCCTTATACACAAACTTCTGCACGCGCTTCCCCTCATACGTCTCAGTCGTAAAGAGGTTGCCCTTCGAGTCCGTGGCAATGCTGTGCACCGCGAAAAACTGTCCCGCCTGACGGCCACCATCACCGAATTGCGTAATGATGTCGAGCGACTGGCGATCCATCACGTAGACGTGTTCGTTCTTGCCGTCCGCAAGGTAGATGTACTTCTGCTGGGGATCACGCGAGAACGCGATGTCCCATACCGAGCCGTCGCCACGCGTGAGTGGCGCGATGATCTTTTCCTTGACGAACGAGCCGTCCTTCTTGAACACCT
>JBDTXZ010000696.1:0-2861 GCA_040005935.1 bacterium
CTCCTCGAACAGCTTCACGATTTCCGGGCGACGCTCGGCAAACCAGGTCGTCGCATCGCGCACGGGCTTCCCGTTCGCGAGCACGAGGGGATCCGGCAGTGTGTACGTGCCGACTTTGGATTCGTCGTAATTGACTGGAATGCCTGCTACCACAGCTGCCGGTGCCGGGGCAGTTTGGCCGCTCGCGTAAACCGGAACGAGCAACAATGTGGCAAGGTGCAGCGTCGTCCAACGGAGTCTCTGCGGCATGATTGTGGCTCCGGCGCGCGTCAGGGTTCTGGTGCGTCAAACTCGATGTGTGGCTCGACGCCTCCGCGAAGACGATCGATCAACTCCTCATCCATGTATTCGTAGTCATCCGGAATGTAGAGGCACACGACTCGCTTACTGCTGAGCTCATCCCGGAACTTCTTCTGGAGCCGATTCAGGTGCCGCTTCTCCATCACGAAGATGAGATCGGCCCACCCGAGATGGCCCGCGTTGACTCGAATCCGCGCACCCTCTTCCGTACCGACAGAGCGCACGTGATGGCCGTTCATCCCATCGAAGATCGTCTCGGCCGTGAGGCTCCGTAAACGATTCTGACTACAGACGAAGAGAACCTGCATTAGTCGATGGCGGTGCGCGTCAAGGATCCTATCGCGAGGGCAAGCTGAACACCGCTCCATGCGGCACCGCCGGGCCGTTGCCGCCATGAGGCCACGCGATGCCCTCCATACGATGTCCCGCCTCCGCACTCCCCGCAACACGGAACCGCTCATCTAACGCAAGCCGTCCAGTCGCTTCATCGAAGCTCGCAATCAGCACGCGCGTCTTCATCGCCTGATAGCCTGTGATGACGACTCGCTTGTGATTGGGCTCGATTCCGATCCAGTGCGGCACATCATCACGCCCAAGAGTTACGCGCGACACTTCTTTGGGCTGCGCGGGATCTGACACATCCAGGCTCACCACCGCACTCCACGCCGGCACAGTCACCAGGTAGTACTTCCCAGCCACGATGGGCACCGCGCAATACGTACCCGCCTTTCGCGGAAATGACGCCACAAGCCGCGCACTCGGACTGGCGGTCGCCACGCCATCCAGCAGATACAAACCGCAATTGAACGTCGACACCAACACCGTCTTGCCGTCACGCAGTATGCGAGGCTCCGCTGGGCGATACCCCTCGTCTCCGCGCGGCCCGTTGGGCAACTGAATCGTGTGCTGCAAAACGAGATCAGACAAACGCCACAGCTGCAACGCCTGCGTGGTGTCGCGATTGTCCATGTCACTGGTTGTGACGACCACGCGATCGGCGCCCGGAAGAATGGCGGCCGAGTAGGGACGAATGCGGCGATCAACACCCGCGATGTTGGAGGACGCAGAACGCACCACACCTCCGCGAGGCGTCAGTTCGGCGAGACCGCCCGGCGCCATGCCAAGTGAATCGTGCTGCATCTGGAACGTCGACAAGACATTTCCATTCGGCAGACGCCAGAAGCTGTGCGGATGCATCAGTGGCCCCACCTCGCCGAACTGCTTCTCGAGACGAGGTGCGGTTGGCTTGGTGAGATCGAAGATGAACGATTGTCCAGAGCCATAGCCATTCGCGAACAGCAGGCCGTCCGCCGGCATCACATGTTCGGTGTGATGCGTGCGATTTCCTCTACCCGGTACCGCAAGCGTCGTCACCAGCGCGCCGTAGCGGTCGGCCGACCTGTTGTCGCGCACATCATAGACGGCGAGAAAATCCGGGCCCGAACTATCCGCTGACGACGACCAGAGATACAGGTAGTCGCTGGACGCCATCGATGACGGCGCGGCCCGTTGCGCTTGCGCGTGTTCAGCGCTTCCCAAGAGTGCAAGCAGAAGTGCGGCGCCAGTCAGTACTCGTCGCATGGAACCCCGTTGAGTGTGCAATCTCCTAGAGGCAATGCTGTTCAGTTCGGGTGCGAATGGGTGTCATCCCGCAAGCGGGAGCGCAGCGAGCGAGTGTCGGGATCTTCTGTCCACGCGCTCGACGAACGCCACGGTACAAGGACAGTAGATCCCGACACTCGCTTTCGCTCCTGCGGGATGACAACCTATTGCTCCTAGGAACGCGATTGCACGTAGGCGCCAGGTGTCACACCAATCGTCGCGCGGAAGTCGCGGATGAAATGCGCCTGGTCGGCATAGCCCAGCTCCCACGTCACCGTGCGCACATCCGCTGGCGGATGCGCAGTCAGCCGCTCGGCCGCCGCTCGCAGGCGATAGCGCTTGATCACCCACGCGGGACTCACGCCAACGTAGCGCGCGAACACGCGATGCAGCGTGCGCTCACTGCGCCCGCTCGCTTGTACCAAGTCGCGTACATGCTTGAGGCCTGCATTGCCTGCGATGAGCGCCACGAGGGCAGCTACCTCTTCTGCGGTCTCGTCACGCGTCGGGAATTGCCCGCCGAGAAATGCGTCGAGGTGCGCGGTGGCAATTGCCGAGTGTGCCGGCGCGTCGCCGCGGCACGCGAAGGCTTCGTCAAAAAGTTCGGAGGCCCACGACGCATTCGGCGTTCGCGTTCCGTCGAACAGTTCCGACGCCGGCACAATACGGTCCGTCAATTCCACAATTGGTCGCTTCACGAACGGGAAGAATCCGCCAGGACGGAACTTGACTCCGACCACGCATCCTTCGCCCTCGATGCGCATGCGAAATGCGCTCCGTACCACGCCCATGACTTGAGCGCGCCCATCCTGGATGTGCAGGTGCACACATGGATCGAGGAGAGACGATGCGTCGCGCGGTGCTATACCGCGGCGGTCCCAACGCGAAATCCAGTAGTGTTCGACGAACGGCGCGAGCGCTGCCGACGGCGCGCACTTGACGTGATTGAATCGCGCGGG
>JBDTXZ010000697.1:0-2859 GCA_040005935.1 bacterium
AAGTGGCAGTGCCGACTCGCGAATGATAGATACCGCGCCGCCGCGAAGCCGTAGGGCGAAATGCCCACGTGCGGTGGGGAAATCCCCCGACCGTTCCACCGAGCGCATCGGCGCTCTGCGGATCGTCGCCGAATGCGAAGGGATTGTCGCTAAGGACCGTAAGGAGATTCACTGCGACGCTTCCGCCATTTCCCGACATACACAGCCGCCGAAGACGTGCACCTTTCGTTGACGGCGGCCCGTCGCCAGCACCGATGCGCGTCGGGACGGCGGACTTGGTCAGCGCAACGCGCCATGGTTGTGCCCTGTGGAGGCGTTCAATGAAGGTCAGCCGCATCGCCCGCCGGTATCGGACGCACACGGTGGACACTACTCCGACGGCTGCTTCATCGGAGGAGAGCCGTCGTTTCGGAGAGCTGCAGGGCGGGCTGGCAGACATGTTCCAGCGTGTTTTCCCGGACCCGACGGCGGCACGCACGATCGTCGCCGTGCCCAGCATGTCGCTCGACCGTGTCGAACTGGCGAAGCTGGTCGGCGCGACGCACTACGAGGAGCGGCTGCTGTGCCTTCTCATGCTGCTCCGGTTACCGGCGGCTCGCATCGTATTCGTCAGCAGCGAGCCGATCCCGGCAAACATCGTGGACTACTACCTGCGGCTGCTTCCGGACGTCTCGCTCGACGACGCACGGCATCGGCTCACCATGCTAAGCTGCGACGACGACTCCGCTGTGCCGCTGTCGGAGAAGATTCTCAACCGACCGGGTCTGATCGAGCGGATTCGCGGGTGCGTGACGGACCCGGGGTCGACGCACATCACCTGCTTCAACGCGACGGCCCTCGAGCGCTCCCTTGCTGTTCGCCTCGGCGTTCCTATCTACGGTTGTGATCCGGCGTTGAGCCAGTTCGGCACCAAGAGCGGCAGCCGCGAGGTGTTTCATGAAGCCGGAGTCCGAACGCCCGACGGATACGAGCATCTGCGTGGCGTGGACGATATGGTCCGCGCGCTCGCCGGGTTGAAACGCGCACAACCGAAACTTCACCGTGCGGTTGTGAAGCTCGAGGAAGGTTTTTCTGGAGAAGGGAACGCGATCTTCTCGTACTGCGGCGCGCCGGAGCATGGGCCGCTGGAACCGTGGGTGCGCGCCGAGCTTCCGTCGCGGATACGCTGCGTGGCGGCGCATGAGACTTGGGACAATTACCGCGAACGGTTCGAGCTGATGGGCGGCGTTGTCGAGGCGTTCGTCGATGGCGCGTCGAAGCGTTCCCCTTCGGTGCAATGTCGGGTCGATCCGCTGGGCGGCACCCAGATTATCTCGACGCACGACCAGGTGCTTGGCGGGGAAACGGGACAGGTCTATCTCGGATGCATGTTTCCAGCGCTGGCGTCGTGCTGTCCGGGCTTGCACGCCGCTGCACAGAGGGTGACGGACGTCCTGGAGGGTAAGGGAATCGTCGGGCGTTTCGCGATCGACTTCGTTTCGACGCGGACACGGGCGGGCTGGGACCACCACGCCATTGAGATCAACGTCCGCAAGGGCGGGACTACACATCCGTACCTCTCGCTCAATCTCCTCACGAACGGCGCATACGACGTCGCGACAGGCCTCTACCACAGTGCCGCCGGACGCGTGTGCTACTACGCGGCGTCGGACAATCTCTCTCATCCAGCGTACCGCACTCTCACGCCCTCGGCGCTCACCGCTGCTGCCGTACGCGAAGGGCTGCATTTCGACGGGGCAACTGAGCGCGGCGTCATATTCCACATGATGGGCGCCCTCGCCGAGCATGGAAAAGTGGGCGCGGTGTGTATCGCGCGGACGCGGGCCGGCGCGCGCCATCTCCTCGAGCAGACAGTTGTCCTGCTCGACCGCGAGTCAGGCTCGGCCGATGTGAGATGAGGTTAGGAAATCATCGCGCATCGCCGGCATTTCCGAGCACCACCGCGGCATTGCGCTTCAACCCGCGCAGGGTCGTGCGCTTCATCGGCGAGTTCCTGAATGCCGCGCTGAATTCTTCTTGCGTCATTACGAGCAGCTCGCGCGCGATGGAGCGTGCGTCATTCGACACCAGCACTGCGCGCGATGCGACTTCAGGCGCTTGTTCGGCCGAGCGAACCGGTCGTTCCAGGAACACGCCTCCTACGGTGCCGCCTCGGGCGCCGGTGCCAGCTGGGGCACACAGGGTTGGCGCGGTGATAGCAGAAGTCTCCCGCGTTCGCGCGACGTATGCCGCGACGTAGTGCCCAGGCGGGGGACCGCCGCCCAGACGGCGGAGCCGAATTTCAAACTAAAATGTAGGCGTGGTGGTCCAAGACAGACGCCGACTCACGGCCATGTCCCCCACCTCGCCGTTCATGACGCCGCAGCGCCTCACTCACCTCGTCGCAGCCGCACTCTTCATCGCCGCGCCAGTGCGCGCGCAAGCTCCCGCTGCAGCGGAGCACGTCGTTCCCTCTGCCCCAGGCACCCGTCGTACGACACCCATCGCGGTGGACGGTAAGCTCGACGAGGCGGCATGGTCCGCCGCCACGCCGCTCACGCAGTTCCGGCAGACGCGGCCTGACGAAGGCGCAGCCGCGACCCTCGCGACAGAGATTCGCATTCTCTACGACGACGATGCCCTCTACATCGGCGCACGCATGAGCGATCCGATGGGCGCCGCCGGTATCCGTGCACCACTCGCCCGGCGCGACCAGCTGCTCGCCGCCAACGGCAACAACGGTTCGTTCAACTCGCTCACGACGGACAAGATCGCCGTCGTGCTCGACCCCTATCACAACCATCTCGACGAGGTATGGTTCGAGATCAACCCCGCCGGCGTGCGCGGCGACCAGTTCAATGGCGATCCGTCGTGGGATCC
>JBDTXZ010000698.1:0-2854 GCA_040005935.1 bacterium
GGGAGTCCATAGGGCCGACGAATGTCGGAGGGAGGATCTGCACCATCGCGCTTCGCCTGCCTCGTGCCTCGAGAAAGTCGGCGGCTGTCGCCTGATACTTGCGAAGGTTTGGGTCATGAACGCGCGCCGCTCCATCATCCTACTCGGCATCGCCACCGGCCTTACAGCCTGCGGCGCCTCCGCCAGCCTACCGGTGTCCTCCGGCATTGGCCCCCAGCCTTCGCTGCCTGCACCGAAGAAGACGCTCATTCCCACCGTCAACGTCGCCAACGCGCGCGGATGGCACGGTTCGGCGAAGCCCATCGCCGCCGAAGGCCTTCAGGTATCGGCATTCGCGCGCGGCCTCGACCATCCGCGGTGGCTTTACGTCCTCCCCAACGGAGACGTCCTGGTCGCCGAGACGAATGGGCCCGACCGGCCGGACGATGCGAAGGGAATCAAGGGGTGGTTCTTCAAGAAATTCCAGAAGAAGGCCGGCGCCGGCGTACCAAGTGCGAATCGCATCACGCTGCTCCGCGACAGCGATGGCGACGGCATCGCCGAGACACACACCGTATTCCTCTCTGGGCAGTACTCGCCCTTCGGCATGGTGCTCGTCGGCAACGACCTCTACGTCGCCAATAGCGACGCGCTCGTGCGCTTTCCCTACGTCACGGGTCAGACGCAAATCACCGGCGGCGGAACCAAGGTCGTCGATCTGCCCGCAGGCTCGATCAATCATCACTGGACGAAGAACGTCGTCGCCTCGCCCGATGGATCGAAGCTCTATGTCTCCGTTGGCTCGAACAGCAACGTCGGCGAGAATGGCATCGAGAACGAAGCTGGTCGCGCGGCCGTTTGGGAAATCGATCCGAAGGCGCGCACACACCGCATCTTCGCATCGGGGCTGCGCAATCCAGTCGGCATGGCGTGGGAGCCGGAGCGTAACGCGCTATGGGTTTCCGTGAACGAGCGGGACGAGTTGGGCAGCGACATCGTGCCCGATTACATGACGGCCGTACGCGACGGCGCATTCTACGGCTGGCCGTACAGCTATTACGGCCAGCATGTCGACGACCGTGTTACGCCGCAGCGTCCGGATCTCGTCGCGTCGGCAATCGCGCCCGACTTTGCGCTCGGCCCCCACACCGCGTCGCTCGGGCTTGCCCACTCTCGCGGCGACTCACTCATGCCCGCGCCCTTTGCGCGCGGCATGTTCGTGGGACAGCACGGCTCATGGAATCGCAGTCCCGCTAGCGGCTACAAGGTGATCTTCGTCCCGTTCACTGGCGGTTTACCCTCCGGCGGTCCCACCGACGTCCTCACCGGTTTCCTCGACCGCGGCGGCAATGCGCTCGGCCGGCCCGTCGGGGTTACGATCGATCGGCGCGGCGCGTTGCTGGTGGCTGACGACGTGGGTAACTCAGTGTGGCGCGTGACGGCGCAACCCTGATCGGCTTGTCGTGATCTGTCGCTCGCGCTTGTTTGCGCACATGACTTTTCCACGTTTTTGTCGTTCCGTCGTTTCGCTCCTCGCCCTCGGAATCGCCGCCTGCTCGAGTAGCGGGGTACCGACGACGGCTCCGGCCGTCCAGCCAAAGCCCGACACGACGCCTCCCGCGATTCAGCGCGAGATGCGCGGGCTCTGGATCGCCACTGTGGCGAACATCGATTGGCCGTCACGCTCTGGGCTAACGGCCGATCAGCAGAAGACTGAGCTTGTCGACATTCTTGATCGTGCGAGTGCCGCCGGGCTCAATGCCGTGATGTTCCACATCCGGCCCGCGTCGGATGCCCTGTACAATTCGCCGAATGAGCCGTGGGCCTCCATGCTCACTGGCACGCAGGGCAGGGACCCTGGTTACGATCCGCTCGCGTTCGCGGTGACCGAGGCACACGCACGCGGTCTCGAGATTCATGCGTGGATCAACCCGTTTCGCGCCGGCAATTCGAAGGACACCGCGAATCTTGCGTCGACGCACGTGTTCAACACGTCACGCAACCTTGCGCGCGTGTACGGCGCCCAGTTGTGGCTCGATCCCGGCGAGCCCGCTGTGCATGACCACGTGATGCGCGTCGTCAGCGATATCGTGAAACGCTACGACATCGATGGCGTTCATGCGGACGACTACTTCTATCCATATCAGGAGAGCGACGCCGCAGGCAAGCTGATCGACTTCCCCGATAGCGCCAGCTATGCGCGGAGTGGCTCCGCGCTCGCTCGTGCTGATTGGCGGCGCGAGAATGTCGATCGATTCGTCGAGCGCCTGTATCGCGAGGTGCACGCCATCAAGCCGGCCATCAAGGTCGGCCTCTCGCCGTTTGGTATCTGGCGCCCGGGATTTCCTGCGGGCGTGAACGGACTCGACGCCTACGCGACGCTGTACGCCGATTCGCGGAAATGGCTGCAACAGGGTTGGGTAGATTACCTCGCTCCGCAGTTGTATTGGGCCATCGGTGCTCCGCAGCAGAGCTATCCCGCGCTACTCGACTGGTGGCTCGCGCAGGACGCACTCGGCCGTCATGTGTGGCCGGGTCTCGCGACTTATCGCGTCGCCGACGGAACCGCGAGCGCATTCTCGACGGCTGAGATTCCGAATCAGGTTGCGATGACGCGAACACGCGCCGCGGGAACCGGACACATTCTCTACAACACCAGTACGACGCTCAAGAAGTCGAATGGCGCTGTGGCAACGTCGCTATCCGCGCTTTACGCAACGCCGGCGCTCGTGCCTGCATCACCCTGGCTCGACTCGACGCCGCCGCCGACTCCGCTCGTCGGCGTCTCGGGCCGCACGGTGCAAATGACACCAGCGTCGGGCGAAGTGCCGCGTTGGTGGGTCGTGCGGTGGCGCACGTCGACAGGGTGGTCAAC
>JBDTXZ010000699.1:0-2849 GCA_040005935.1 bacterium
CATCGCACATTGTCATCCTTGCTGAGCGAGCAAAGCGAGCCCGTTGTCATCCTGAGCGAGCGAAGCGAGTCGAAGGATCTGCACCTTGGCCGCGCGCACAGATCCAATGAATTCCGGCCGTCTCGCTTGACGGTCATCGCATGGGGTGGTAGTGTATTAGTAAGCTAATACACTAGGTCACAGCGTGCCCACTGATTTGGGTCGACCCAACGGCGCGCTGTCCGACCGCGTTTAAATACTGAGGAGTATGCCGACACTGTGACAGATCGGCCCGAACCCAACCCTTACGCCGGTTCCTGCTGTCCAATTCGCAACTCTCGGGGACCCCTGATCGTCCCGTGTAAGAGGAACGCCTGCGCGTTCCGTATTCATGACACTTCCCATCTTCGCATCACGTCGCGGCAATCTCGCCGCGCTAATCTCGGACGCCAGCAACGCAACTCCGGAAGTGCTGGCTTCCCATATCCCCTCTATGAAGACACTCACGTTTAGCCTCACGCTGCTTCTTTCTATCGCCCCTTTGACGCAGGACGCACAAGCGCAGGCGCCAGTCGCTGGCCGTCCGGCAGCGGGCATCGGTGAAATCCAGGGTCGCCTCATTGATTCCGCGAGTGCGGCTGCTGTCACCAGCGGTTCGATCACAGTGCGCCGCGCCGGCGATTCGAGCTTTGCTGGTGGTGCACTGCCCAAGGCGGACGGTTCCTTTCGCGTCGACGGTTTGCTGCCCGGCACATATACCATTCGCGTTCGCGCACTCGGCTTTGGCCAACTGCTTCGCTCCGGCATTGTCATCAGTGCCGCCAAGCCGGTCGTCGACGTAGGCGCGCTCAAACTGTCGACCGTCGCGGCGAAGCTGGAAGGACAACAAGTCGTTGCCGAGCGAGAGGAGACCGTGCTCGCACCGGATCGGAACAGTTACAGCACGAAAAACATGACGGTCGCCAGCGGCGGCACGGCAGTGGACGTCTTGCGCAACATCCCGCTCGTGGAAGTCGATGGCTCGAACAACGTCAGTCTTCGCGGCAACGCCAATGTGGTCGTGCAGATCAACGGCCGAGCGACGCCGCTGAAAGGTGATCAACTCGGTGCGTTCCTCGCGCAGCTTCCCGCAAACACCGTGAAGAACGTTGAGGTCGCAACGAACCCGTCTGCGAAGAACGACCCCGAAGGCACCGCGGGAATCATCAACATCCTGCTCAATCAGGAAGCAGAACTCGGGTTGAGTGGCGGTCTATCCGCCGGTACGGCGACGACGGGCCAGGTCAATACGTCGGGCAACGTGGGCAAGCAGCAAGGTCCACTCACTGTGTTCGTGTCGGGGAACGTCTATCGCGATCGCCGCTCGACGTCGGGCACCATCTCGCGCACGAACCTCGTCGTTCCCATTCCAGTATTTGTCGAAACTGACCTGAGCGGCAAGCAGCATCCGCTGTCTGGTGGTGGTACGGTGCGCACCGAGTATCGCTTCAATGATCGTAACGCGCTCTCGTTCGACTCATTCCTTTACGGCGGCAGGTTCGGCGGAGAAAACGCGCTCTACTACACCGACATGGATGCGACGCGTTCCGTGATTGGGCAGTTCAACCAATTCAATTCTCAGGTATCGCGGAATCTGTCGCAGGACTACGATCTCACGTTCCGCAATCAAGGCGCCCCAACAACGCCGCAGTTTTCCGCGGACCTCGAGTACTCGAACAACTACAACACGAACCAGACGCAGCTCTCCGGCGAGCTACTCAAGGCCGATGCCTCGACACCGGCGTCGATTCCCCTCGAGCACGATCACACTCTGGGGCACTACCCAACCTGGAATCTCAAGATCGATTATACGCGTCCGTTCAGCGCAAAGACGAAGCTCGAATCGGGCTTCAAGGGCATCATGCGCACCATGTCGACCGACTTTGACGCCTCGTACCTGAACGCGACGACAGGCGCGTACGACATCGCTCCCGCGCGGACCACAGCGATGGACTACCACGAAGACATCGGCGCCGCCTATGCCGTGCTCTCCCAATCGATTGGCAAGTTCCAGACGCAAGGCGGATTGCGTCTCGAGGACGCCGTAACGCGGCTGAACGTTCGCACGGCGCAAAAGCAGTTCGACAATCGCTACACGAGCGTGTATCCAAGCGCCATCGTGTCGTACAACTTCACCGACATGCGTCAGGCGAAGGTGAGTTACTCGCGCCGAGTGAGCCGTCCGAATCCGTATCAACTCAGTCCAATTGAGTTTCGGCAAGACACGCGCAACGTGTTCCGCGGCAATCCCAATCTTCGCGCGGAGTACACCGACGCGTTCGAGTTGGGTCTGCAAGAGGCGCACACGTGGGGCTCCATTCAACTCAACCCATACGTTCGCCGCACGTCGCACGCCGTTCGCAACATCCAGTTCGTCGACAGCACTGGTGTGTCTGTAAGCACCTTCGACAACGTGGCGAGCACGCTCACCATTGGCACAGACCTGAACCTGAACTACCGCCATGGTCCACTCACGCTCGGCGGTGGCGGAAGTACGTACCACTATTCGAGCGATGCGTCGAATCTCGCGGGGAATTTATCGGCGCACACGATGGTGTGGTCGACGCGCGCGAACGGAACGTGGAAGTTTTCTCCGTTGCTCGACGCGCAGATGTTTGGCAACTACCGTGCGCCGTTCGCTACGGAAGGCGGATCGCAACTGGCGTCCGTGTTCCTCAATCTTGGGCTTCGCTACAAGGCGTGGGGCGATCAAGGCAATGTCTCGTTGCGCGTGTCGGATCCGTTCGGCCTCTCGCGGTTTGGCTATCGCACGGCAAACGGCACGGTGATCGAGTCCTCTGAGCGGTACTTCGGTGCGCGTGCGGTGTTTC
>JBDTXZ010000700.1:0-2844 GCA_040005935.1 bacterium
GCAGTGCTCACACGATGCCCGGTCTCGCCGAACAACACGCGCATCGCATCGCACACCAGCTCATTGTCCTCTGCCACCAGCACATGTGGGAGCTGCGACACTCGGCGTCAGTCCGTGGGGTAGGGAATCGTGAAAAAGAAGCGACTACCCGCGCCCAGCTTGCTCTCGAGCCAGATGCGTCCTCCCTGTAACTCGACGAGTTTTCGCGCGATCGGCAGGCCTAATCCAGTGCCATGATGCTGGCGCGACGCACTTGAGTCCACCTGCGCAAACTCCTGGAACACGAGATCGTGATGCTCTGCATCGATACCGATTCCCGTGTCTCCGACCTCCACCACGCACTCCGGGCCATTCGGCCCTTCGGCGCGAGTTGCATGCACCCAGACGTGACCGCCCTGCGGCGTAAAGTCGATCGCATTGCCGAGCAGGTTCCCAACGATGTGCGCGACCTTCTCGCGATCGGCGGTCACGGGATCGAGCTCGGGCGGAACGACCATCACGAGGTCGACGCCTTTCTTGCTCGCGAGGGACTCGTTCAGGGTACTGAGCTGAGACACCACTTCGCCGAGATGAAACGTTGATAGCGTGACCGACAGCTGATTCGCGGCGCCGCGTGCATAGGTCAGGATTTCGCCGACCTGCTCGAGCAGCTGGCGGCCTCCGTTGATGATGCCCGCAATGCTGTCGAGCTGCCGGTCCGTAAGCGGGCCAAGAATTCCGTCGCGGAGGATTTCCGCATGCGTAATGACTGCGGTGAGCGGAGTGCGCAGGTCGTGCGAGATATTCGAGAGAAACTGCGTCTTGGCCAAGTCGCGCGCTTCGAGTTCCGCGATTCGTTCTCGCGCCTGCGCGAGCTGCAACTCGGACGATCCCTTGCGCACATCGACGGACGCGCCAGGTGTGAGCGGGGTGGAGCCTGTGAATTCTACACGATGCATGGTCATGAGTTTATCGCGTTGCGACGAGGTCGCCAGTGCCCGGACCTGTGTCAGCGTCCTCTTCTTCAATCGCTTCCTCCAACTGTTGCCGGCTTAGCAGCCCGGCGTACTGGCCGCCGGCCGCGATCAACACGTCGTGCGTCCCTTCTTCGACGATGCGGCCCTGATGGAGTACGACGATCCATGAGGCGTCGCGTACCGCGCTAACGCGATGCGAGGCAATGACGGCCGTTCGTCCAGCAAGGGTGCCGCGCAACCCGCGCAGAATCTCGGCTTCAGTGTGCGTGTCGACAGCAGAGAGCGCGTCGTCCAGCAGTACGACACGCGGTCGCCGGGCGAGCGCGCGTGCGAGCGCGAGACGCTGCTTCTGTCCGCCGCTCAGGTTGATACCGCGTTCGCCGAGTGTGGTGCCATAGCCATGGGGGAATGCGAGCACAGTGTCACCGAGCTGCGCGATTTCGGCAGCCCACGCATGCCCAGACGCTTCCTCCGCGCCCGACACGCGCGATTGCTCGGCGTCGGACTCATCACCGGAAGAGTGTTCGATCAGCGGCTGCGTCACGTCGCCGTAGGCGAGGTTCGACGCGATCGTGTCGCTAAAGAGAAAGCTTTCCTGTGGCACATAGCCGATCTCGGCGCGCAACGCCTCGAGCGAGAGGTCGCGCAATGGCACGTCATCCAGAAGAATGACGCCTTCCTGCGGATCACTGAAGCGGGGAATGAGATCGATCAGTGCGCTCTTGCCGCTGCCGGTTGCACCCACGACGGCAAGTGTTCCGCCCGCCGGAATGGTGAACGACACATTGCGCAGTACCCAACGTGGCTCTGCACCGAGCGGCGTTGGAAAATGAAAGCCGACGTCGCGGAACGTGATCGATCGTCCGCGGTGCGCAGGTGGCAACGCACGTGGCGACTCTGGCGAGGTGATTTCCGCCTGCGTATCGAGCACCTCGAGCAAACGCCCCATCGACGCGGCGCCGCGCTGAAACAAGTTGATCACCCAGCCGAGCGCGATCATGGGCCACGTGAGGCTCGTGAGGTAGAAGCCAAAGGCGACGAATGCGCCCACGCTGATGGCGCCACGAACCACGAGCGTACCTCCGACCCCGAGCACAACGGCGACGCTCAAGCCAGCGAGCAATCCGAACATCGGATTCATGGAGCCGTACAGGCGCGCGAGTGCGAGGTTGCGCTCGACGTATGTCTCATTCAACACCGCGAACCGCGCAATCTCGGCGCTCTCCTGCCGGTATGCGCGCACCACACGCACGCCCGCGAAGTTCTCCTGCGCGTGAGTCGTCAGGGTGCTGAAATGCTCTTGCACCGCTTCGAATCGCCGATGAATCGCGCCGCCCATGCGGATCATGATGATGGGCAACATGATCATGGGCACGAGCGACAGCGCGGTGAGCCTCGCGTCGATGCGCAGCATGAACACGAGCGCGAAGGCCGCGCCGAAGATGGTGTTCGTGAGGTACATGATTGCAGGTCCGGCAGCCATCCGCACGGCACTCAGGTCGTTCGTGAGGCGCGCCATGAGGTCGCCGGTCCGCATGCGACCGAAGTAGCCCTGGTCGAGTGTGGTAAGATGCGCGAATAGCGCTTGCCGCAGGTCGTACTCGATGTGGCGGCTAAGCCCGTTCAGTATTTCGCGCATCCAGTAGCGCAGCGCGCCACCGCCAAGTGCGATGCCAACGATACCGGCAGCGACAAGTACGACGTGCTGAAGCGGTGCACCCTGGTGCAATGAATCGATACCGGCTCGAAGCAACCAAGGCACAACGGACCCGATCGCGGACGAAATGATCACCAGGACGAGTCCGGTGAGGAGCATTCTCCGATATGGGCGGTAATACGGAATCAGGCGTCGAAGCGCGGCCATTGCTGGCAGGTTTCTTGCCACTTA
>JBDTXZ010000701.1:0-2842 GCA_040005935.1 bacterium
ATCGCGCCGCTCACCGGGCCGATGTATCAGCTGTTCCTCTTCTTCATGATCACTGATCCGCGCACGGTCGTCCGTGGCCGGCAGAAGCAGATCCTTGTGGCCGTGTTGATCGCTGTGGCAGAAGCGCTCATTCGATTCGCGTCCGATCAGGGATGGCCACTGCCGACCGCATTCAACGCGGCGCCAGCGTTGCTCGCGCTCTGGCTGGTAGGGCCGGTTGCAAAATGGCTGGACCTGCGAGCAGTGGCGTTGCGCGACAATCAACGAGTGAAAGAAGCGCCGGTACCATGATCTGTCGTCGCGCGCTCCGGGCAATTGTGTCACTCGTCTGTGCGACCGCATTACGCGCACCGCTGTCCGAAGCAGGCGCACAACCGCGCGCCCCTGGCGCACCGCCGGAGCAGAACCGCTTTTCGCGCAAGGTCATCGCTGAAGGGCTCGACGAACCGATCGAGATGGAATTCGACAAATCAGGCCGAGTCTACTTCATCGAGCGCAAGGGCGCCGTGAAACGGTTTGACGAGGAGACGGGACGGCTCGACGTCTTGGGCAGGATTCCCATCGCGCTCGTCGGAGAAGCAGGTCTCATCGGCCTCCTGCTCGATCGCAACTTCGAGACAACACATCAACTCTTTCTGTACTACTCCACGCCAACAGCACCAAGCGAGATGCGGTTGTCTCGCTTTACGTTGTCGGCGCGTGACAGCATCGACCTGTCGTCAGAGGTTGTGCTGTTGCATTGGCCGTACGAGGTAGCGTCGCACTTTGGCGGCGGCATGACATGGGATGCGCAGGGGAACCTCTACCTCACGACCGGCGATAACTCGGAAGCCACGCAATACAACCCGATTCACTGGACGAACGACGGCGGCAAGGGGCAGGACGCGCAACGTACGTCGGCGAACACGAATGACTTTCGCGGCAAGATCCTGCGCATTCATCCGGAGGCCAATGGCCGCTACGCCATTCCCTCCGGCAACCTCTTTCCCGCAGGCACGCCGAACGCCAGGCCCGAGATCTACACGATGGGCAACCGCAATCCGTGGCGGGTGAGCATCGACTCGAAGAATGGTTTTCTGCATTGGGGCGAGGTCGGGCCGGATGCTGCCGTCGACTCTGCTGGCGTCGGGCCGAAAGGGTACGACGAATTCAACGTTGCCGCGAGTCCGGGCAATTACGGCTGGCCCTTCTTCATCGGCTACAGCCGGAGTTACAACGCCGTTGCGTATGGCACGCACAAGACGTACGGCGCTCCGATGGACCCGGCACATCCGGTGAATCTCTCGCCGAACAACAGCGGGCTTCGCGACCTACCTCCGGCTCGTCCGGCAGTGCTGGCGTATCCCTACGGCGTGTCAGACGAATGGCCGCAGCTCGTGAGCGGCGGACGCTGCGCCGTAGGCGGGCCAGTCTTCCACGCGTCGAACTTCACCGGCCCTCGCCGATTCCCCGACTACTACGAAGGCAAGTGGTTCGTCGTCGACTTCATCCGCACGTGGATCATGGTGGCCACCATGAACGAGGACCACACGAAAGTCGTGTCGATGGAGCGCTTTCGTCCGGATGAGAAGTACACGTCACCAATCGACATGGACTTTGGCCCCAATGGCGATCTCTATGTGCTCGAGTACGCGCCCGGCCACGAGGGCCGGCTGTCGAGGATCGAGTACAATGCCGGCAATCGCCCGCCGAAAGTCATTGCGTCCGCGAATCGTGTGGCGGGCGCGACGCCATTGCGCGTTGCGCTGTCGTCGCAAGGTACAGTCGACTACGACGGCGACCCCCTGCGTTATCGCTGGACGCTCACGCCGCAGAACGGCGCGACGCGTGAATACACAGTGGCGAGTCCAGTTGTCACGCTCTCCGCGCCAGGAGTGTATCAGGCACTGCTCACGGTTACCGATCGCGCCGGCGCGTCCGCTCGCGACAGCGTGCGGCTCGTTGCCGGCAATGAGCCGCCAAGCGTACAGTTTGACATCACGCGGGGGAATCGTTCGTTCTACTTCCCCGGCAGGACCGTCAGCTATCGCGTGAGTGCGGCAGATCGCGAAGACGGCACCGCGTTAGGCAAGCGTGTGATCGTCACCGCGGACTATGTGCCGTCGGGCATGACGCCCAAGGAAGTCGCGAAGGCGCGCGACGTGAGTGTCGATGCGTCCATGCGTCAACTTCGCGCGCACGCGATCATCGCACGAAACGATTGCATGTCGTGCCATCGGCTCGACACGCGTCTTGTCGGTCCGGCGTTCACGGAGGTGGCCGAGCGTTATGCGGGTCAGGATGTGGTCGACAAGCTGGCGATGAAGATCATCACGGGCGGCAAGGGCGTATGGGGCGAGGCCGTGATGCCGCCACATCCGTCCCTCAGTACGGTGGACGCATCCACGCTTGCGCAGTACGTGCTGAGCGTGTCGAACGCGGCGGCGCGCCCGCAGCGATTGCCGCTCGCTGGCAGCTACACAACGGTCGAACGAAGAGTGCCGACGCCATGGGATTCGACGAAGACCGTGCCACAGCATGGATCGTATGTCCTGCGCGCCAGCTACACCGATAAGGGCGCGAAGGGTGTCGCTCCGCTCACCTCGAGTCGCGCTGTCCTTCTCCGTCATCCGCTGCTGCCGCCAGAGTCGGCGGACAGCATCTCGCCCGGAATTACGTACAATCTGTCCAAGGGCGATCCCGGTTTTGTCATTCGGCGCAGCGGTGCGCATCTGGCCTTTCGCGGCATCGATCTCAATGGCATCGGCACGATTAACGTCGGCGCGTTGACGCGTTTTTACACATGGTCGCACTTCAAGGGCGCCACCGTCGCCGTGCACCTCGACTCGGCAAATGGACCGTT
>JBDTXZ010000702.1:0-2842 GCA_040005935.1 bacterium
CGGGTAAGCCGGTCCAGAATGCCGAACTCTTTTTCTCGGAGACGCTCGTCCACAATAAATTCTGTTCCCGCCTCGAGGCCACCGGCGGCCTCGATGAGCGACGCCGTATGTCGGGCGCGCAGATACGGCGATACGACGACGACGCTCGGCCGTCCGCCGTCGGGTAGCCGTGAGAACCAGCGGCCGAGCGCGGTGGATTGAACTTCACCGGCCGCGCTGAGCGGTACGTCGACATCGCGCTCGGCGATATCGATTGTCGAGAGTCCCGCAGCGTAGGCTGCAGCGCGCGCGACATTTCCGGCGCTCTCGCCATGTCGCACGACCCAAAGGGAGTCCGGCCATCTTTGTTCCATGAAATCCATCGAGTGGTCAAGGAGCGTACCATCGCATTGCAACGGACGTTGCACTGGTCAAAATTCGTGATCTCTCTTACGCTTGGGCATGACTTCGCCAGAAACTCCGCATGCAACGGGGAAGAGAATCGCCATCCTCATCACGGTCATCGTCGCCGTGGCGTTGGCGTTCTTGTCCCTGATGGTGGTTGTGCCGCCGTACACAATGTCGCTCTTCATCGTCGCGGTGGGCGCATCGGAGTATTCGCCGTTTCTGGCAATCCTCGACTTGCTCTGGTGCCTTCCGGCGAATCGGTTGCTGCGCGGCAGTGGACGTCTTCGCGCCGCGATGCTCGTGATGTTGGTCGTGTCCGCAATCATTGCCGTGCGACCGCTCACGCAGTTCACGCATGTCGCCGCAACGGCAAGCGCGCAGCTCGGCACAGAGGCCAGTACGCCGCGCTTCTCACTGGTCACCGCCGTGCGCGGTTTGCCGGCGAGCGCCAACGTCGTCGAGCGCACGGTTGCATATGCCGCTCCGGATCTCCAGCGATTGTCGCTGCGGCTGTACTCGCAGCCTCCGGTCGCAAACCGGCCGACGGTCGTCGTCATCTATGGCGGCGCGTGGCGCAATGGCTCGCCATTACAATGCGAGAACGTCAGTCGCGCCTTGGCGTCGCGCGGCTTTACAGTCGTCGCGATCGACTACCGACACGTCCCTTTCGCTCGCTATCCATCGCAAATCGACGACGTGAATCACGCGCTCCTCATCCTTCGTGATTCCGCAGACGCATGGGGCATCGACCTCAAGCGTCTTGCGATACTGGGCCGTTCGTCGGGCGGACAACTCGCCGAGCTCGCCGCCTATATGCCGAACACGTTTGACATAAAAGCGGTCGTTGCGCTGTATGCGCCGTACGATCTTGCCGAGGGTTACGCGGACCTTCCGTCGCCGGATCCCATCGGTGTGCGCTACGTGCTGAGCGGATTCCTCAACGGCACACCGGAGCAACAGCCCCGCCACTACCGCTCGGCGTCACCTTCGACGCTGGTGCGCCCTGGCCTTCCTCCAACGTTGCTGGTGTTTGGTGCACGCGACCATATCGTAAAGGCGGCGTTCAATCGTGAGGCCGCGGCGGCGCTGCGTGCGGCGCATGTGCCGGTTGTCTCGGTAGAGTTACCATGGGCCGAGCACGGCTTCGACATGGCTCCCTCGGGGCTCGGCGCGCAGTTGGCGTTCAGTGTGATCGTGGATTTCCTCGAACGCGAGCTGAAGAAGGACACACAGCAGCGCTAGGCACAATGCTGTTCAGTCAGGGTGCGAATGGGTGTCATCCCGCAAGCGCGAGCGCAGCGAGCGAATGTCGGGACCTTCTGTCCACGCGCTCGACGAACACCACAGAGCAAGGAAAGTAGATCCCGACACTCGCTCCGCTCCTGCGGGATGACAACCCTATTCAGCTCGTGCAGCCTTACGCTTTTCTGACCACCGGTAGAGCAGGAACCCAATCACGACGAGCACCGACAGGGCGATGCCGAGCTCCCCGAGATAGTCGTCGAGCGTCGAGAGGTTCTTGCCGAACACGAATCCGACGCCGCTGAAGGTCACTGCCCACAGCAGCCCGCCCGTGAAGTTGACGAGGGAGAACGTGGGAAATGGCATGTGTGCGACGCCTGCCATGAGCGACCCGAAAATCCGGAGCAGTGCGACGAAGCGTCCGAGGAACACGGTCTTCGCGCCATGCCGCTGGAAATAGGCCTCAGTGCGTGCGAGACGAGCAGCATCGAGCCGAATCCAGTGCCCGTGCCTCACGAGCAGCCCCCGTCCGCCGAGCCGTCCAATCCAATATCCAGCGGATCCGCCAAGGACAGACCCGATCGTGGCCGCAATGGAGACGCCGATGACGCTGAGTGAGCCGTTGGCGGCGAAGGCAGCAGCAGTGACCACGGCCGTTTCGCCGGGCAGCGGCAAGCCGATGCCTTCGAGCGTCACGAGCAGCGCCACGGCAAAGTACCCGTAACGTTCGATCAGGTGGGTGAGGATCTCGAGCATGGTGGGTGAAAGAGAAACCCACAGTCTAGTCGCGGGGTTCTCCGTGTGGCGAGCTACTCTGCCTCATTTCGAATACGCCATTCTGGAAATCGAGGTGCATTCGCGACGCCAGCGCGACATCCGATCCCAGTACGCCGTCGAACAGGAGAAACGTCCAATGCCGTTCCGGAGCCACGGGCATGTTCCGTAGCGTCATTGAATAGTCGCCGTCGCTGAGTGCAAACCAGCGGGCTACCCACTCTGTACGATGCTCCTCGGTGCCGAGTCCCCTGATGGAGCCTCGGCGCATGGCGACGGGGGTGTCTGGGTGCTTTCGAAGGAGCGTGGTGGTGACGTAAGTCCCTTCCGCGCCCGTATCCAGACCGAACAGCAGTGCGCGGCCGTCCTTGGCGATCATGCGTACCACTGGGTATCCAACCCAGAAGAGGTTGCGCACGGGATGCAGATTCTTGCGGGG
>JBDTXZ010000703.1:0-2840 GCA_040005935.1 bacterium
TACCCATTCTCCCTATCTCGCGGCCGCATTGTTTCGCTTGCTTCGGGAGTTGGAATGATGACGGAAACCATGATGCCAGCCGCCATCTTGGGTAATGGGACCTTGCAAATCATCCGCCGAGCCGAGCAGACTATGGGTATGCCTGCAATTCGCCGTCATTGGACGACCGCCGATGTTCGCGCGCTCATGGACGAGTCGCGCGGATGGCCGCGGTACGAGCTTATCGACGGTGAGCTGATCGTGACGCCATCGCCAGGCAATGAGCATCAGATCGCGGTCAGCACAATGCTAACCCTGCTTTACAACTACCTGGAGATGGAGCCAGTGGGGGTTGCGTTCACCTCACCAGCTGATCTGGAACTGCGACCTGGTACGATCACGCAGCCGGACGCGTTCATCATCCCAGTGGGCGGAGCGCCGGCCGAAGGAGCGTGGACCTGGAGCGACGTCCGCAGACTACTCCTTGCTGTCGAAGTGATTTCGCCGAGCAGTATAGGAACGGATCGTATCACGAAGCGCGAGTACTACATGGATGTCGGTGTTCCCGACTACTTCATCATCGATATTCACGCGCGCATCGTCGAGCGATGGAGTCCGGAGCGCGACACGCCCCTGGTGCTGCGAGACCAATTCGTCTGGCAGCCCGCAGGCGCGAGTCAGCCTCTTACGGTTTCGCTCCCGACATTCTTCGATGGTATCGCCGCGAAGTGGCGGTCAATCAATCCGCGATTGTCACCTTGAGCGAGGCGAAAGAATGTCATCCTGAGCGAGCGGAGCGAGTCGAAGGACCTGCACCTGCTGTTGCGCTGTAAAAGTGCCGCGTCCGATGCCGCGACAAGGAAGTTGCAGTTGGCAGTTGCCGTCACGCATAGGCACGTGCAGGTCCTTCTCTGCGCTCAGGACGACTACGTTACGCGCGCCCTATTTCGTGTGCCGAGCGTAAGGCGAGCGCGCAAAACGTCAAGGTCGCATTCGCGCAGCTCGCGCTCACACACGTCGGCGCTCCCACGACGAACAGATTGTCGTGATCGTGACTTCGACCCCAACCATCGACCACCGAGGCTTGCGGGTCCGAGCCCATACGGCATCCACCGGCAGGATGATCCTGGAAACCGCCGTCGTCCTCCTCGACGTGAATCACCTTACCGCCGCCCGCGCGTGCCATTCGCTCGAACAGCGACTTGAGTGACGAATCCGAATACTCGCGCAGCGCCGCCGACTCCGGCGCGTCACGGAACGCAAGCGTCGGTAGCGGATCGCCCCACCTGTTCTTGCGCGAATGATCGAGCGACAATGCGCTCTCGCGATCTGGAATGACGTCGTAGTACGCGCGCACCCGCGCGACACCGGTCGTGGTGCGCTCGCGCCAGTCGCGGAGCACGTCGTCGCCGAGCAGAAGCGCACCGCTCTCGTCACGAAGGCGTGGGCCACGGCCGTAGCTCGACTCCCATACGCGGAGATCGTGTCGCAAGTACTTCGTCGTCGCCGGCGTTCGCATGAACTGCTTCGTCACGAGCGAGTGTTGTCCGTTCATGCCAGGAAAAAGACGCAACGGCAACTCGATGAAGGCCTGCTGATTGCGATGCCCGCCGAGATACTTTCCGACCGTGCCGGAGCGGTTGGCAATGCCGTTCGGGGCGCGAGTCGTGGCGGACAAGAGAAGAAGGTGCGCGCTCCACACATATCCCGCAGCGACGACAAACTGTTTCGCACGAAATGTCACTGGCGTGCCGGCGCCCTTCGACGTTTGCACTGCGTCCGCACTCGCGATGCGCTGCGTGCGTTCGTCGAGCACTAGGCGTCGCACAAGTGTGCGAGGATACAGCGTGATGCGGTTAGCGGCGCGCAAGCGATTCCAGGTATGGTCGGGCGAATACTTCGCCCCGATCGGGCAAATCGGTGTGCACGTGTCGTTACGGCAACACTCGGCGCGACCATCATACGGTCGCGAATTCTTGGACGACGGTTGACTCCACATCGTGATGCCCGCAGACGACGCCCAGTCCTTCAGCAAGCCGAGATTGTACGTCAGCGGAAGTGGCGCCATCGGGAACGGCTTGCTGCGCGGATCCATCGCGGCGGGTCCCTGTTCACCCGCGACGCCAATGAGCTCTTCCGCTTCCTGATAGAACGGATCGAGATCGTCATACGAAATCGGCCAGTCGGTGCCTACGCCGAAGAGCGAGTGCGTGCGAAAGTCCTCCGGTGACCAACGCGGCGTCACGCCGCCCCAATGCATGGCCAGTCCGCCAACCTGCATCGACCGCGATTGCAGCGGGCCCTCGATTTCGTAGCCGTCGAGATGATCATTCGGCCACGGGCTCTCGCCGTACTGGAGATACCGGTCGCGCAACGCGTAACGGCGCGCCATTGCCGGCGCTTCATCACCCGCCTCGACGACGACGATCCTTCCTTTCGTGGTCCCGCAGACCGGGCACTTGCCCTTCGCCATGCGGCGTCCCGAGTCGCTGACCGAGACCTCACCATCGAAGTCGCGCTTCTCTCTGCACTTCACGCAGTAGCCGTTGTAGGTGTCGGCCACGTCGTCCTCCTCGTCTTCCGTACCCCCTGGCGGTTCGCGGGGAGCCGCGTCACCGTACCCGCCTGAGCTCGGCTCTCCCGCCTGCGGGCCCGGTTCGGCGCGCTGCGGGACGGATCCGGTGCGGCGGTCCGAACCTGTTCCTGCCCGCACGTCCGGTTCACTGTGGGTGATCAGGCAGATTTGTCCGGGCGACAGGAGCAAGGGTCGCCGGGAACACACGCAGCCCCCGGTCTCGCGGTACGGACCGCTCGCCTTCCCCTAACGGGCGGTCCGTTCCGGAGGCCGGGGGCTCCGTCGA
>JBDTXZ010000704.1:0-2834 GCA_040005935.1 bacterium
GAAGGGCTGATGTACGGGATCATGATGCTGCAGAAGAAAGTCATGGCGGAGCGCATGGCGGACAAGTCGTTGCGCAACGAGATGGAGCCGGATCCCGCGAGCCAGCTCTACATTCCGCCGCGCCTCATCGATGAGCTGTCGGAGCCCTTCGGCAACTCCATTCATCAGACGCGGTCGGGGCTGTGAGCGCACCGTTTCTCCCGGTCGTCGCCGGCAACGCTGAGGGCGCGGATGCGCCGGCTCCGGTGACTCCGACAAATGTCCCGCACCATGGCGGCCCCACAAATCCAACGGCGACTGCACTCCGCGCGCAATTCGGCGCTTCCGTGCATCGCGTCGATGTCGTGTGGGGTGAAACCACGGTGATTGTTGACGCTTCGCGCGTGAACGACATCGTGCGCTGGCTTCACGACGATCCGTCGCACCGCTATGACTTTTGCGCCGACGTCACAGCGGTTGAGTTCCGCGACATGGAACGCCCTATCGAAGTTGTGTGGCACCTGCGTTCGCTTCCCTTTCGCCGCTTCTTGCGCCTCAAGGCACTGATTCCCAAGGGCGCGCCGCTGGAAGTCCCGAGCGTCTGGGACATCCACAAAAGCGTGGATTGGTTGGAGCGCGAGTGCTACGACATGTTCGGCATCGTATTCACGGGCCATCCCGACCTGCGCCGCATCCTGATGTGGGAGCAGTACAAGGAAGGCTATCCGCTGCGAAAGGATTTTCCGTTGCGCGGCCGGTTCAGCCGGTCGGAGCAGCTTCGGCAGGCGCTCGCGCAAAACCCAGAAGCCAAGTACAGCATGGAAGAGCTTTCGATCGCTGAGGCGTTCGAGGATTTGCCCGCTGAGATGCAGAAGCGTCTCAGCGCGGGTGAACGGGTGGGAGAGTAGCCGATGGCGACAACGAAGCGAACGGTCGACGTCGAGCTGTCCACGACGGGTATGGACTCGCGCGGCCGTCCACAGCGTGTTCCCCTCGTGACGGACGACGCAGGCAACATCGTCCCCATGGCCGCGCATCCAGCACTCGAGCCGGACCTCGAAGGCGATCACATGTTGATCAACATCGGGCCGCAGCATCCAGCGACGCACGGAGTGTTGCGCCTGGTACTCGAGCTCGATGGCGAAACGGTGGTGCGGTGTATTCCGCACATCGGGTATTTGCACTGCGGGTTCGAGAAGATCGGCGAATATCGCCAGTACAATCAGATCATCCCGTGGACGGATCGCGAAGACTATCTCAATTCGCCAGGCAATAACGTCGCGTTTGCGCTTGGCGCGGAGCGATTGTTCGGCATCGAGATCACGGAGCGGTGCAAGGTGCTTCGCGTCATCGCGAGTGAGCTGTCGCGCATCATCTCGCACTGTGTGTGGCTCGGAACGTTCTGCATCGACATCGGTGCCTTCACACCGTTCCTCTGGATCTTTCAGCAGCGCGAACGCGTGTACTCCATGCTGGAAAGCTGGATTGGAGCGCGACTGACCACGACGCTTACGCGCGTCGGCGGAATGGGCGCCGATATCCCGGACGGCTTCACGGAGAATCTCGAGAACTTCTGCCGCACCTTCCCGAAGGTGCTGGCGGAGTGCGACGCGATGTTGACGAAGAACGCCATCTGGGTGGGACGTACCGTCGGACTCGGCGCCATGTCGGCCGACGAGGCGGTGAATTATGGACTCTCCGGTCCAATGCTTCGTGCGTCGGGCGTCGCGTATGATGTCCGTAAGGACTTCCCGTATCTCGACTACGAGACGTATGATTTTGACGTCGCCGTTGGTCAGGCGGGCGACGTGTACGATCGATTCCTGGTGCGCATGGAAGAGCTGCGCCAGTCAATCCGCATTCTCGAGCAGGCGTTGAAGCGCCTGCCTGACGGACCAGTGAACGTGGACGACCATCGCGTCATCCTGCCGCCAAAGTCCAAGGCGACGAGCGACATGGAAAGCATGATCCATCACTTCAAGCAGGTGATGGAAGGTCCGCGCCCACCAATCGGCGAAGCATATGTCGCGGTGGAAAGCCCCAAAGGCGAGAAGGGCTATTACATGGTGTCGGACGGAACGTCAAAGCCGGTGCGTTGGCGCATTCGTCCTCCTTCGTTCGTGAACCTCGCGGCTATTCCAAAGATGGTCGAGGGACACCTGCTGTCTGACGTCATCGCGATCAACGCATCTATTGATATCGTGATGGGGGAGATCGACCGATGAGCAACGCGGCTTTCCCAAACGAGATGGGTGGCGTTCGCTCCCCGGGCGACGCACCGCACGCCGAGCACGGCTCGCCGTACACGCCGGTGTTCACTGGCGCGCGGAAGGCGGAGCTCGACGAGCTCCTGACGCGCTATCCGACCAAGATGGCGGCGCTGTTGCCCGCACTCTGGATGGTTCAGGAAGAGCGTGGATGGGTGCCATCTGAAGGCATCGCGGAAGTCGCCCACGTGCTCGAGCTGACGCCCGCGTACGTAAAGGGCGTGGTGTCGTTTTACACGATGTACCATCAGCATCCGGTCGCGAAGCACTTCATACAGGTGTGCACGACGTCGCCGTGCAACGTGTGCGGAGCAGAAGATGTCGTACAGGCGCTACTGAAGCACACACATTGCGAAGAACTCGGCGTCACATCACCTGATGGCAAGTACGCCGTGATCGAGGTCGAATGTCTTGGCGCGTGTGGATTCAACACGCCGCTGATGGTCAATGAGAAGTTCATCGAGTCGGTCACCGTGGAATCGGTGCCCGCGCTCCTCGCCTCACTGGGCTGACATGGGCTTTCCGCATAAGCCGCACGAGCGCGAGACGCTCGTCCTTTCGAAGTATTTCGGCGAACAAGAGGCCATT
>JBDTXZ010000705.1:0-2834 GCA_040005935.1 bacterium
CGAGGCTCTGGATGCGGATGCCGTGCGGATAGAGCAGCACGAACTTCCGCATGCCTGAGATCATTTCGCCCACCCAGCGTCGTACGTGCACCTGCGTTCCCGCGGGCAGCGAGCGATAGAGCACGAAAACCAGGTCGGTGTTTCTGGTGAGGCGAACGTGCGCTGCATCTCCGGTCAGCGTCTCGACGAGCGACGGGAACGCATCGGCGCGCATGGAGTCATCGAAGCAAAGCGTCAGCTCGTCGAGCAGCGCGGCCTTGGCTTCCGCGGGCAGCGTCGGCTCATCCTCCAACGTGTCGGCAATGCGGCACAGCAGATAGGACGTGAGTACGGCCTTGCCGAGGTCGCCGGGCAGCACGCGAATACTGAGGGCGAATGTGCGCGAGACGGCAGGAAGGACTTCACGCGCGAACCGCTCGGCACGCGCGAGGCGCGACGCGTCGAGCGACACTCGCCCTTTCGTTGGCTCGCCGGCAACCGGCATTAAACTTCTCGTCACAGTGCGAAAGATAAGCCTCTGTCATCCCGCATGAACAAAGCGAATGTCGGGATCTCCCATCGCAGCGCCATGGCAACCGTCTGGAGCAAGCGAAGTGGATCCCGACCTTCACTCCGCTCGTTCCTGCGGATCACACCTCACGATTGACCGCCCACAGCCCGATGTCACTCCGACCTCCAGATGATTTCCGCGGCGTGTTTCGCGACGATACCGACGCATGCGCGGTCTACAGCGAAGCGGCCGGCATCGCGCAGATCATTCCGCGCGCCATCGCCGTGCCGGTGGACGCAGCAGACGTCGTCACACTCGTGCGTTGGGCGGCCGCCGAACGCGTCCCGCTCATCCCGCGCGGATCGGGCAGCAGCATGGCAGGCGGCGCTATCGGCGACGGCGTTATCGTCGACCTCACGCGCTTGAACACACTCGAGCGCCCGAACGTCGATGCGAACACCATTCGCTGCGGCCCTGGTGTGCTGCGCAATGCTGTCGACGCGGCGGCGCGCAAAGTCGGTCGCACGTTCCCCGTGGATCCATCGAGCGGCGCCTACTGCACCGTAGGCGGAATGGCGGCGACCAACTCGGCAGGCGCACACACGCTCCTCTACGGCTCGATGCGCCCGTGGATCGAGGCCCTCGATTGCGTGTTCGCCGATGGTTCGCGCGCCGAACTGCGTCGCGGTGTTCCGGCAGCCGACGTCGAGCCGGTCCGGCGTTTTCTCGCTGCGGCGGGTGCACTGGTGGATGCAGAGCGTGCTGCGCCATCGGTGCACGAGGGTGTGCTCAAGGAATCGTCCGGTTACGGGCTCGCCGCATTTGCCGAGAGCGGAGAGCTCGTCGATCTCCTGGCGGGCAGTGAGGGTACGCTGGCACTCATCGTCGGACTCGAGTTGCGGCTGGCGCCACTTCTCCCTGCGACGGCCAGCATACTCGGCGCGTTTGAATCGCTCGAGTCCGCGGTCATCGCCGCGGGCGAAGCGCGCAACGCTGGCGCGAGTGCGTGCGAGTTGATCGACCGGACATTCCTCGACGTCGCTCGTCGCGGTGGAGCATCTGTGCCGGTGCCCGAGCACGCCGAGGCGGTTTTGCTCGCTGAGGTAGAAGCGGTGTCGGCTCCTGAGAGCCAGACATTATTGGCCGAGCTGGAAAAGTGTTTTCGCGCTGCTGGTGCCACGACGGTGACGCTCGCGCTCGACGCGGCGACCGAGCACGCCATGTGGGAGCTTCGGCACGCGGCGAGTCCGATTCTGAGTCGTCTCGATCCGGCACTCAAGTCCATGCAATTCATCGAGGACGGCTGCGTGCCTCCGGCGCGACTCGCCGAGTATGTGCGCGGTGTCCGAGCGGCGCTTGACGCGCAGGATATTCGCGGCGTCATCTTTGGCCACGCCGGCGACGCCCACGTGCATGTGAATCCGCTCGTCGACGTCGGACGTCCCGACTGGCGCCAACGCGTCAATGCACTGCTGCACGAGGTAACCGCGCTCGCCGCTCGGCTGGGCGGCACGCTGTCGGGCGAGCATGGCGACGGACGACTCCGCGCGCCGCTGCTCCATCAAGTGTGGTCCTCCGCAACGCTTGCCCGATTCGCGGCCGTGAAGCGCGCATTCGATCCGCTCATGCTGCTGAATCCCGGCGCGAAGCTTTCACCGGTCGGCGCGCGCGCGGTGGAGCACGTGAAGTACGACCCCCAACTGCGGCCTTTATCGCCCGTGGCGCGACAGGTGCTGTCCGTCGTCGAGCGCGATCGGGCCTATGCGCGGTCGCGACTGGATCTCCTCGCCGAGGTTGAAGATGCGGCGAGCATATCGAACGCCGAGCATGTTAGTTTTTAGGACCTCATCCACACCGCGCCCATGACTGCAGCCGCTCCCGCCGTTCAGCGTCTTTACTACGAGCCGAAAGTCACCGTGCTCGCCCGTCCCGCCTTTAGCACGCCAGAGCATCTGCCTGTGCAGTGGCAGGGCGAAAGCACCGACGGTGAGAAGCTCGCCGAGTTTGCCGGACGCCTGTGCTACATGAGTCAGCACAATCCGGCCAACCGCTCGACGCGCGATTACCTCGAGAACATCAAGAAGCAGGGGCATGGGAGCGTCCTCGAGCACGCGAACTATTCGCTGCTGCTCGAGGGTGTGAGCCGGTCACTGACCCACGAGCTGGTGCGACATCGCGCTGGCTTCGCGTACTCGCAGCTCTCACAGCGCTATGTCGACGAGAGCGAGGCGTGCTTCGTCGTCCCGCCGGCGATTGCTGGCGATGAGTTGCTCGAAGGTGCGTGGCGCGCGCAGATCGACAGCGCACAGAGCGCGTACGTCGCGCTGGTGGCCCAGTTGATGGA
>JBDTXZ010000706.1:0-2831 GCA_040005935.1 bacterium
TCACACCACATACGAGGATCACGAATGACGAAGGTCAGTTGCATCCCGTTCTCCCTGCTGATGCTCGCCGCGCCAACTGTCGCGAGCGCACAGGGGTCCGGGAAGGTGAATATGTATGGGAATCCCGCGACCGTGAAACCGGCAAAGACAACCTCCGCCATCGATGCGCGTGATCTCCAGATCCGGCTTTATCAGTTTTCCGACGACTCCATGCAGGGGCGCCAAGTCGGGCGCGTTGGAAACATGAAGGGCACCGACATGATCGCCGCCGAAGTAAAACGCCTCGGCCTTGTCCCCGCCGGCGACGACGGCACGTACTTCCAGGTGCTCCCCTACCACACCAAGAAGTTCACGAGCCACTCGCGTCTCACGGCCAACGGCAACCCACTCGCATGGCAGCAGGACTGGGTCGCGGTGCCAGGCACGCGCGCCCCGAAGCCAATCAATAACGTCGACGTAATTTTCGGCGGTGTTACCGGCGACACCGTGAATCAGATCAGCGCTTCACAGGCCGCAGGGAAGTTCGTCGTGCTGCTGCCGGCGCCACCGCGCGCTGCTCCGGCAGGCGGAGTTGCCGGCGGCGGACGTGGCGGCTTCGGTGCTTTTGCGCCCTCGCGCTTTGTCGACGCCGTTGCCGTCGCAACCGTTGATCTCGACGCACTCACGCCCGCGCAGCGCGCAGCGATCAACGTCCCCACCGTTGCGACGTCGAGCGGCGGAGGACGAGGCGGACGTGGTGGCGCAGGAATGACGCTGGTGGATTCCCTTCGCCAGCAGCTCACGGCACTCGCGCCACAGGCGACCATCCGCCTCACGCGCGACGCGGCCGCAAAACTCTTTACGCGTCGCTCCATCGACGGGCTCGCGCCTGGCAACACCGGCGGTACCGTTACGGCATCACTCGACTTTACCGAGGAGTCGAGCAACTGGGCGCGAAACGTGGTCGCGATCATTCCGGGCAGCGATCCCGTGCTCAAGCACCAGTACGTGGCGATCGGTGGACACAACGATCACATCGGCATGACGGCCGCGGCCGTCGACAGGGATTCGCTCAAGGCGTTCAACAATGAGCGCAACAAGTTGCTGCTCGCGAACAAGATGATCGCGTTGACGCAGGAGAAGCTCGGTACGATCCACGTCAACATGGACAGCATTCGTAAACGCATTCCGAAAGCGCGTCTGGATTCGATCAGCAACGGCGCGGACGACGACGGATCCGGATCCATGGCCGTGCTGGAAATTGCCGAAGCCATTCAGGCGATGAAAGTAAAGCCGAAACGCTCCACGCTGTTCGTGTGGCACACGGGCGAAGAAGCCGGTCTCGTCGGATCTGCATTCTTCACGAGCAATCCCACGGTGCCAATCGATTCCGTCGTCGCGCAGGTCAACATCGACATGATCGGGCGTGGTCGCGCCGAGGATCTTCCGGGCGGCGGCCCTGACTACGTGGGCGTCGTCGGCTCATTCTTCGACTCCAGGGACCTCGGCGAAACGGTCGCCGCGGTGAACAAGAAGTCCGCGAAGCCGCTCGCGTTCGACTACCAGTATGATTCGACGATGACGTGGTCCGGCTACAACAACATCTACGGCCGCAGTGATCACTTCAATTACGCACGTCAGGGCGTGCCCATCGCGTTCTTCTTTACGGGCCTGCATGGCGACTACCACCAGCGTAGCGACGAAGCGGAGTTCATCGACTATCCGCACTACGCGAGAATCACGAACTATCTCGAGAACCTCGTTGTCGAAATCGGCAATGGTCCGCGTCCCAGGATGAACGGGTCGAAGCCCGCTCGCCCGCCGAAGCCAGCGGTGCCGTGAAACGCGGTCTCCTGGCGGCGGTCGCATTGCTCACGACCGCGTGTGCAGCGCGGCAGCCGCCATTGGAGGGCCTCTGGTACTCTCGCAACAACGACGAGAGCGTCAATAGCTTCGTCGCACATGCCGGTCGCATCGCGATCGTTTCGCCACAGGTGTTCGCGCTGGACAGCACTGGCGAAATTCGCGGCGCCGTAGATGAACGAGTACTCTCGGCCGCGCGCGCGAATCAGGTGAAGCTCGTCCCGCTCGTCATGAATCCGGGCTTCGACCAGCCGACGATTCATCGCGTGCTCAACGTTGCAGACGCGCGCGCGAACGCCATTCGCAATCTCGCCAAGCTCTGTCGCGACAATCATCTCGACGGCATTCAGTTCGACATCGAGAACATCCACGTCAGCGATCGGGACGTGTTCACCTCTTTCGTCCGCGAATCCGTCGACTCGCTGCATCGCGCCGGATGCACGGTTTCTGCTGCGGTTGTGCCGCGCACGGCGGAAGCAGTCGGTCCGTCGAACTACCACAAATGGATGGACGACAATTGGCGCGCGGCATACGACTACAAGGCGCTTGCTGATACGCTCGACTTCATCTCGTACATGACGTACGCGCAACACACCGGCGGGTCGACGGTTGGGCCAGTCGCAGGCTACCCGTGGATGGAAGCCTCTCTCAAGTACGTATTGTCACTCGGCGTCCCGCCATCGAAGATTTCGCTGGGCATTCCCGCGTACTCGGACTACTGGTTCTCATCGTACGACCCGCGCACCGGCTCGCGCATGCGTGGCGACGACATCGCGTATTCGGCGGCCATGGACATCTTGTCGAAGGCAGGAGTTACACCGGTGTGGGACGATGTGCAGAAGGCGCCGTATGCCATGTGGGAGAATCACGGTGTGTTCGAGCACGCGTGGCTCGAGGACGCGCGCGCGTTTTCCGCCAAGCTGGAACTGGTGCGCAAGTACAACCTGCGTGGATATTCAGTGTGGCTGCTTGGGCTCGAGGATCCACGC
>JBDTXZ010000707.1:0-2826 GCA_040005935.1 bacterium
CGGCACTGTCTCGGGGGGCGGGAGCCGTCTCAGTTGTGCTCGGGGCATTGGGGCTTTTGTCGTACGCCATCGCGAAGAGGGCAGCACGACGGCAATGAGTTGACGCCCGATGCTTCCTCTGGGCGCCTTGGACGCCCCGCTCGCTTGGCTGGTGTCATCGCCGACATCGGCGGTGCGAGTGGGCGGGGATACGAGCCGTTTCCCGAATCCCGCGAGCTCTCTTGCCACGAGTCGATGAAGTGCGTCGCGATCCGACGGGCATTTTCTGTGGCTAGATTGCCACGCCGCGACGTCTAAACGGGCGCTGCACCAGATAGGGCGCTGCGGAAGCGCGCTTCGCGCGCTATTTATTTTCGATGCCCACAGTAGCTTCGGCGTTAGACCGCAACAGGAAATTTCGATGGCAACGAACGACGACCAGACTGCATCAACCCGCGGCTATCAGCACGAAGCCCTTGCGGTGTTCCTGGGCCGGTGGCGGGCCGAGGGCAAATCGTACGGGAGTCCGAACCAGCCGGCCGACGATCCGAAGAGTGCGGCCGAGCAGTGGACCAGCACACACACCGGTCATTGGCACACCGGCGAATACTTTCTCATCCAAGACGAACGGGCAATGACTGGAGCCAGCCCCTTCGATACACTCAGTGTGATGGGCGCGGACACCACAACGGGCCGGTACTTCGCGCGGTGCTTCGAGAATCACGGGTTCTACCGTCACTACGACGTGAGTGTCGACGGACAAGTGTGGACGCTGACGGGCGAGTCGGAGCGAGCGCGGATCGACTTCAGTCCAGACGGCAGGACCCAAACGATTACGTGGGAATGGCGCCCCAAGGACCGGTGGCTTCCCCTGTGCGATCGGATCGCCCGTCGCGAGGATTGACTGACCGAGGTCAACAGGCGCTGCGGTCTATCTCCGTGGTGTGCGACTGCGGAACAGTGGATCTGAGGGTGCATATCCTTCGACTCGCTGCGCTCGCTCAGGATGACAACTCTCTCGCTACGTTCGCTCAGGATGACAAACCGATGCGCATTCTTCGACGTAGTGTCCGTCGCGACATCATAGGCGCGACCACTGCCTTCGCGGTTCTTGTCGGTGTACCACAGACGCAACGTCTCGCGGCGAAATCATCCGATCCTGACTTCGGGCCCAACGTCACGATCTTCGACTCATCGACACCCGCCGACACAATTCAGGCAAAGCTCGACGCCGTGTTCAAGACCCAGGAGTCGAGCCAATTCGGCGACGCGCGGTTCGCGCTCCTGTTCAAGCCGGGCACCTACGCCGTTAACGCAAAGGTCGGCTTCTACACACAGATCTCCGGCCTCGGCCTTTCTCCCGACGACGTCATCATCAACGGAGGAGTGAGCGCCGACGCGCGATGGAGAAAGGGAAACGCCACGCTCAACTTCTGGCGGATCGTCGAGAATATGTCGGTGAATCCGGCGGGTGGATTTGTCCGGTGGGCCGTTTCGCAGGCGGCGCCCATGCGACGCATGCACATCCGTTCAGACCTCGTGTTAGATGACGGAGGATGGTCGAGCGGCGGATTTCTCGCTGACTCTAAAGTCGATGGACAGGTGAAATCAGGCAGCCAGCAGCAATGGCTGACTCGCAACAGCGAGCTCGGAAGCTGGTCGGGTGCAAACTGGAATATGGTTTTCGTTGGCACGCAAAACGCGCCAGCGCAGAGCTTCCCTGCTCCGCCGCACACGACCGTTCCCTCCACGCCCGCAGTCCGCGAGAAACCATTTCTCTACGTTGACGCGAGCGGTGCGTGGAATATGTTCGTACCGGCGCTGCGCTCGAATACGAGCGGGATCACATGGAGCGGCGGAAAGGCGCAAGGCGTTGCACATCCACTGAGCGACTTCGTCATCATCAAGCCAGGCAGCTCGGTCGCGACGATGAATGAAGCCCTCGCGCACAACAAGAATCTCATCATCACTCCGGGCATCTACCATGTGGATGCACCACTGCATGTGACACGCGCCAACACGATCGTCTTGGGCCTGGGCCTTGCGACGTTCGTCGCCGACAACGGCTCGAGTGCAATCATGGTGGATGACGTCGACGGCGTGATCATCGCGGGCGTTCTCATCGAGGCGGGCGTCACCAACTCGCCGATTCTCGTGCAAGTCGGCGCGCCCGGTTCGTCCGCCGCTCATGCGTCCAACCCAACACACCTGACCGACGTCTTCGTTCGCGTGGGTGGTGCTGGTGTCGGCAAGGCGACGCAGTCGGTTGTGATCAACAGCAACAGCGTCATCGGCGACCACCTTTGGCTCTGGCGCGCCGATCACGGCAACGGTGTCGGCTGGACGTCGAATACCGCGGATAACGGACTCGTCGTCAATGGCAACGACGTCACCATGTACGGTCTATTCGTCGAGCACTACCAGGGGCATCAAGTGCGGTGGAATGGAAACGGCGGACGCACCTACTTCTACCAGAACGAGATGCCGTACGACGTGCCTGAGCAAGGCGAATGGATGAACGGGACGACGAAGGGATTCGCCGCGTATCGAGTGAGTGCGTCCGTCACCAGCCACGAAGCGTGGGGGCTCGGGAGCTACTGTTTCTTCAACAAGAATCCGAGCGTCGTTGCCGATCGCGCGTTCGAGGCGCCCGTCGCAACCAACGTGAAATTCCACGACATGGTCACCGTGTCACTCGGCGGAGGAAAGGGCACTATCGCGCACGTCATCAACGACAGCGGTGCTTCGGCAACCGCAGGAGCGATCATGCAAAAACTCGTGGGCGGCCCGTTATGATCGATCGACGGACGTTTCTCGCGCGCATGGCGGTTGGCGCCACCGCGCTCA
>JBDTXZ010000708.1:0-2826 GCA_040005935.1 bacterium
CGCGGAGACCGAGTGTGCGGAGCGCATTCCCAAGTTGTCGCGCGCGCGCGATGCACTCGCCGAACGTGTATCGCTCGATGGTTCGGTCGGCGCGACGACTCGAAATGGGCCGGCCGGCGTGCGTGATTGCTGCGTGCCGCACGAGCGCGTTGATCGTGAGCGGGAACTGCATCATGCGACCCAGCATCGGGCGGGACTCCTTGCGGAGGGATGGTCAAAGCTCCGGGTCACGGCGCCTCGACGCAAGCCGACCCGATCCCTTCGCCCACACGCCAGAGCCTCGCGGACAGTGCGCTCAGTCGCGCCTGCGGAGCCTACTCCCGTGCCGTGAAGTCGATGACGAACACGTCGTCGAGGAGCGGGCCGACGAGTTTGCCAAACGCCTTGTGATCCGGATGCACGAGGTAGGCGTCGCGGTCCTTGTTGGTCTCGAACGTGAGCACCCAGCTGTGGGTGAATCCCTTGTTGAGCTTCTCGGGACTGGTGTTGGTGCCCCACTTGAGTGAGACAATCTGCGGCACCTTGGTCTTGAGCGCGCGGAACGCTAGCTCGACCTCCTTGATCTGCGCAGGGGTCGCCGTGGATTTAAACTTGAAGGCGACGACGTGATTCACGTTGCCGAGCGTGGCGGGCGCCTGCGCGGCCGTCGCCGAGAGGGCGAGGCTCGTCAGTGCAGCGATGCAGATGGAGAGACTCAGCGGTTTCATGTGAGTTGACTGGTTTATCGTTACGTGCTGTGCGGCCGCCCGATTGGAAGCTACAGACGGCCGCGGATCCCTCACACTCAAACATACCCGACGGCTGAGCGCACGCTATTTGCCAAGCGTGAGTTCCGCGCGTACTGCCGTCGTGTCGACCCATTGCGCTTGGCCTACTTCGGCGGTCGGCGACGGGCCTGAGGTGCGTCAGGATCACGCCGTCTGGCCGCTTGTCGCTTGGTATGACTCAGGCATGAAAACAGCCATTTCTCTCCCCGATGACCTCTTCTCGGAAGCCGACGCGCTCGCCAAGAGCCTCGGTAAGAGCCGCAGTGGACTGGTCGCCGAAGCGCTGGCGGAGTACGTCGCCAAGCACCGGCACGCAGAGGTGACTGAATGGTTGAACGCCGTGTACGCCGTCGATGACGGTCGTCTGGATCCTTCGCTGGTCGAGGCCGGCCGACGGACCCTCGCAGCGAACGAATGGTGATCCGCCGCGGCGAGCTTTGGTGGGCCGACCTCGACACTCCGATCGGTTTGACACCCGACTTTCGTCGTCCGGTTCTCGTTGTGCAGAGCGACGCATTTAATCACAGCGGAATCGCCAGCACGATCATCGTGCCACTCACCACCAACATCCAGCGAGCAGATGCGCCGGGTAATGTCCTGATCCGTGCACGTGAGACGGGCCTGCGGATGGATTCGGTCGTGAATGTCTCGCAGCCCGTCGCGGTGGACCGGAGAGCGTTGGTCGAACGAATCGGCACGGTCAACGGCGCGACCATGGCGTCCGTCGCACGCGGGCTCCGCCTCGTGCTCGATACCTGGGTTGTAACCCCGGTCGCGATCACGCGTGACGACGCCCGACGCGGGATGTCCGCAACGCCGACCTGCGTGTTCGCGCTCGGACATCGCGAGGCACGCCATCGTTAGTGGGAATGCTTCATCGACCGAATGACGCGTTGCTGAATACAGCGTGTCTTAAAAATCATGAAGCGATTGTTTCATATGTTTCTAGGCCCCGTAATGCTCGATGCATGGAGAACTAACTTGTTGGTGGTGCGGCACATCCGGGCATCGTGACACGGGGAAGTCGCGTCTTTTCGCGACGGATGCTTACGTCGCCGACGCCGACGCCCTAGCTGGCGACAGATGACCGCCTAGCGCCCTGTAACAACCGGCACCAGCTTTGCCGCCCGCCTGCACTTAGGCGCGCGACGAAGCGAGCGATCTATCACGGGGTGTTTACATGTGGACGCACAAGAGGGTTGTGGCAGTGGCAGGCGCAGCACTTTTTCTTGTAGCATGCGGCGAGCAATTGACAGCGCCAACCAGCGCGCGAGCGCCCGCGCCAGGCGGCGTCTCGCGCTACCTGGGTCCCACCACTGTAAGCCTCACCGTGCGACCATCGTCGCCGGAGGTCACCACGAGCAATGTGGCGGGCGTTGCGGGTGACTACGCGTCAGGCCACGCGAGCGGAAGCATCGCATCGAATGGTGTCGCAAAGAGCGAGATCTACCTGACGCCAGCCGCGCTCTTTGGTCGAGACGTGACGCTGAGCGAGATCGCCAGCATGAGCTACTTCACGAAGAAGGGCACCACGCACGCGGTCGAGCCGCGCGACTGGTACCTGACGATCTATACGAAGCCGTTCGTTGGACAGAGCACTGCGCAGTGGTACGGCGCGCGCATAGGAACAGAGCCCTATTTCTCGGCGAACATTTTGGATCCGGCATCGACGTGGAACCAGTGGAGCACGATCGGTGGGACGAACACGCTACGCTTCTTCGAGTCCACCGCCGGCGCCACCGGCGCGACATTTGGATCGTATTCCGATCCCCACTGGAGCGCGTTCGTCGCCGGGAATGCCCTGTCGGGTCCCGCGACGACGGGCGGCCCGTACTCGTACGCCGGACAGTCGCTTCTCCTCTTTTCGGTGCAGACGGGAAGCGCGTGGGCCGCTGGCTTTACCGGGCAGCTCGATGGGCTCGAGATTACGCTGACGGACGGCTCGGTCGCGACGGTCAATTTCGAGCCCAACCTTCCGGCGTGCACCACGACCTGCTACGCCGACGCCGTCGGAGGCAACGACGCGAACGGCGGCGCGAGCGCCGCTGATGCGAAAAAG
>JBDTXZ010000709.1:0-2820 GCA_040005935.1 bacterium
CAACACTATCGTGATATGTCATCCCGCATGAGCGGAGCGAGTGTCGGGATCTGCTATTCGTCCAGGCGCGGGCCTGCTTCGCGGGAATCGTCCGGTGGATCCCGACACTCGCTCGCTGCGCTCGCTCCCGCGGGATGACAGGGTGTTGCGTCGACCGGTTGAAACCGCCCCTGCACCTTGGCCGGCCGGATGACAACCGACTCAGCGCGCCCGGAATTTGGCGATTGCCGCGCGCGTGAACTCCGACAACACCAGCGTCCCCGACATCCGCGCGCGCTCGGCAAGCATGGAGTCCCACTGCTCGGTACCCGTCCAGAAGACGCGCTTCATTGCCGTCATCGCATCCGGGTTTGACGAGGCGAGAGTGCCGGCCAACGCATTGATTGCGGCGTCCATGGAGGCACTGTCCGAAAAGATGCGGGCATAGAGTCCGTGACGTTCGCCCCATTCGGCGTCGCGCCAATCGGCGTCGACTGACATCGCGGCGTAGGGGCCGCGGCCAATGCGTCGCTCGATGACCGGCCCAACGACGAAGGGTCCAATGCCGACGGCCAACTCACTCAGTTTTGCGGACGCTGTTCGCACAGCGAACGTGTAGTCGCCCGCGGCCGCGATGCCGACACCGCCTCCCGTCGTGCGTCCGTGTACGCGCACAAGCACGAACTTCGGAGCCCGGATCATGGCGAGGATCACGCGCGCAAAGCCGCTAAAGAACTCCGCGCCGGCGTCTGCATCAGCGATGCTGATCAATTCGTCAAACGACGCGCCAGCGCAAAATGGCCCGGTCCCGTCGCTGCGGAGCACAATCACCCGTGCGGCGGGATCTCTGCCGAGCCAGGTGACGGCTTCGGCGAGTCGCTGGAGGAGAGCGGCGGGTAACGAGTTGCTCTTCGGGTGCGAGAACGTGATGGTGCCGATTCCATCAGAAATCGTCACGGAAACGTCGCCGCCGGCAACAGTGGTCCCAGGAATAGCGGGCCTCGTAAGCATATGGTGAAGATACACGGACGGCGGGGCCCAAGTCGATTGTCCGCCGTGCTCAATCCGGTGTAGATTGAGTAACGCGGAAGCCCGTTGTGGCGCCTCATCTTGGCGCCGAACTCGGTCTCTGTCGAGGTTGCTGCTTTCAATTGGGGAAGTGCAGGTCCTTCGCTTCACTCAGGACGACACCGTTTCGCCCAGCACGACAAGGAAATTCACTTCGAGCCGGTTGCCATGACGCAGAGTCGTTCCGCTCCAATGACCACCGACGATCCGGCGAACGTCGCCGCCTTCGAGGCGCGCATTGCCGCCGGTGAGAGTATCGAGCCCAAGGATTGGATGCCGGAGAAGTATCGCCGGCAGCTCGTGCGCATGATGTCGCAACATGCGCACTCGGAAATTGTGGGTATGCTGCCCGAGGGAAACTGGATCACCCGCGCGCCGTCGCTCCGGAGAAAGATTTCCCTCATCGCGAAGGTGCAGGATGAGGCGGGTCACGGACTCTACATCTACTGTGGCACCGAGACGCTCGGCGTCGATCGCGCGGAGTTGGTCCAACAGTTGTTGGATGGACGAGCCAAGTATTCGAGCATCTTCAACTACCCGACGCTGTCGTGGGCGGACATCGGCGTCATTGGGTGGTTCGTGGATGGGGCTGCGATCGTGAATCAGACCATCCTGGCGAAGGCGTCGTACGGGCCATATGCGCGCGCGATGATTCGCATCTGCAAGGAAGAGAATTTTCACAAGCGGCAGGGCTACGAAATCGTGGCGACGCTCGCGAACGGAACGCCGGCCCAGAAGGCGATGGTACAGGACGCCGTCGATCGCTGGTGGTGGCCGTCACTCATGATGTTCGGGCCGAGTGATACGGATTCGCCCAACACGGCCGAGCTCATTCGCTGGAAGGTGAAGCGGAAGACGAATGACGAACTGCGCCAGCGCTTCGTGAATCTCACTGTTCCGCAGGCGACAGCCGTGAACCTCACACTTCCCGATCCGGCCATGCACTTCAATGCCGAGACGGAGAATTGGGAGTTCGGGGAAATCGATTGGGAGGAATTCCATCAGGTCGTGCGTGGCAATGGCCCGTGCAATCGCGAGCGTCTCGAGGCGCGCAACAAGGCGCACGACGAGGGCGCCTGGGTGCGCGAGGCAGCAAGCGCCTATGCGGCGAAGCAACGCGCGACGCACGCGTCGGCGGCGGCATAGCGCGTGGCGAGCACCGTGACGAACCAGGACGCTGTTGCAGAGCAGGCGAGCGCAATTGCGCCGGATAGCCAGTGGCCGCTGTGGGAAGTGTTTACGCAGGGCGAACAGGGCGCGCCGCACGAGCACGCGGGCTCACTGCACGCGGTCGACGCCGAGCAAGCGTTGCAGAATGCGCGCGATGTGTATGCGCGTCGAGGCGGAGTGATTTCGTTGTGGGTTGTGCCTGCTGGTGCGATCACGGCATCGAGTCCTGGTGAGAATGGTCCGTTCTTCGACCCGGGCTCGGACAAGGCGTACCGTCATCCTCAGTTTTACAAGGTGCCTCGGGGCGTTCGCGGCGTATGACGTCGCCGTCTGTCGTGCCAATGCCTCGCGAGGCGCCCAACGCGCTCTTCGAATATCTCTTGCGTCTCGGGGATGATCGGCTCGTGCTCGGGCATCGATTGAGCGAGTGGTGCGGGCACGGGCCAATTCTGGAGGAAGACATCGCGACGTCGAACGTTGCGCTCGACCTCTTGGGCCAAGCCACGATGTTTTTGCGTCTCGCAGGCGAGGTGGAGGGGAAGGGGCGTGACGAGGACGCGCTGGCCTATTTCCGTGAGGTTGTGGCGTTCCGGAACTGCCAGC
>JBDTXZ010000710.1:0-2818 GCA_040005935.1 bacterium
AGCAGATCGTTCAGGACAACTTTGGCGTTAGACCTTTACGCCAGAGCTGACGATGCCGACACACCGCTTGTGCCTCGCCGCCCTTTCCTCCTTCGTCGTCGCGAGCAGCAGTCACGTGCACGCGCAGTCACGTCCGGCGCCGCCCGCGGCCGTCTCAGGAAATGCCGCTGCGGTGCTCGAGAAGACGCTTGTGATTCGCGCCACTCGAGCGGTCGTTCGTCCCGTAATTGACGGACGCATTGACGAGCCCATTTGGGCGACGGCGTCGGCCGCGACGGCGTTCGTGCAACGGGCGCCGGAGGCCGGACGTCCTGCGTCGCAGCGAACGGAAGCCCGACAGCTCGTGGACGGTGACGCGCTGTACATCGCCATGCGCCTCGAAGATACGGCGCCCGATTCCATCGTGACCGCGATGATGCGCCGAGATGGAGATGGCAATTCCGATTGGGCGCATGTCTTCATCGACAGCTATAACGATAAGCGCACGGCCTTTCACTTCGCAGTGAACCCGAGTGGTGTAAAGCGCGATGGCTTCATTTCTGGCAACAGCGAGTGGAATGAGGACATCGGGTGGGATGCGGTCTGGGACGTAGCGACGCATCGTGATTCCACAGGCTGGACGGCGGAGTTTCGGATTCCACTGTCGCAACTGCGCTTCGCGGCCGGCGCGGGCGCGGGCGGTGCCACCTGGGGAATCGAGCTGGGGAGAGACATCGCGCGTCGTGGTGAGCGCTCGTACTGGGCGCCCATACCACCGAATGCGGGGACATACGTCTCCAACTTTGGCTCACTCGTCGGTGTTCCCGTTCAAGAAGCAAAGCGGCGCGTCGAGATAAATCCGTATGTGCTCGCACGATCGTGGCGGTCCAATGCATACGCGGGGAACTCGCTGCTTCCAGGCTCCATGCAGAACGCCTCGACCGGGGCAGACTTCAAGGTCGGCGTCGGCTCCAATCTTACGCTCACCGGTACCGTCAATCCCGACTTCGGACAAGTCGAGGCTGATCCCGCACAGGTGAATCTTACAGGTGCCGAAACGATTCTTCCCGAGAAGCGCACCTTCTTCACCGAAGGCTCCGATCTGTTTCACTACAATCTCAGTTGGGGAGGAGTCGACTTCGGGAATGAGCAACTCGTGTACACGAGGCGCATCGGCCGTATGCCGCAACTGGCACTTCCCGATGTCGCGAGCCATTCCGTCGCAACGGACCCCACAAGACTCCTCGGCGCTGCCAAGCTTTCCGGGCGCATTGGGCAATGGCGACTGGGAGTGCTGAGCGCGACGACTGAAGAGGAGACTGGCCTTTACGCGCAGCCGAGTGGTATTGGCAAGCAGGTGACCGAACCGCTTACGCATTATGGTGTGGCGCGTCTCGACCGCGACTTCGAGAATGGTGCGAGCCAACTGGGCGTCATCGTCACGGCGACGAATCGCCGACTCGATTCACTCTCGTCCAATACGCTTCGCTCGGCGGCATACGCCGCTGGTGTCGAAGGCGAAAAGCGCTTTGGTGGTGGTCGCTACCTGGTGAGTGGCAACGTGTTCGGAAGCCTGGTCGACGGCTCGGCGTCGGCCATCGCGCGCACGCAGACAAGTTTTCAACATCTTTTCCAGCGCGATCCAAATGCGCTGGGTCTCGACTCTTCTGCTACGTCGATGTCGGGCCTCGCGGCGGAACTGCGGCTGAGCAAGCAATCGGGAGGCTTGTGGCGTGTCGGCGCCACGGCGCACGTGGTCACTCGTGGCTTCGAGGTCAATGATCTCGGCTACATCAGCCGTACGAACCTCGCCGACGTGGTGGGATGGTTGGGACGTATCCGCAACGAACAGACGGCGCACACGCGCAGCTGGGCGTCGTTCCTGAACGTGAGGGCGCTCAGCTCACTCGTCGGTCCGGAGAGAATCGCCGGCGCGAACTGGTGGAATCGCGTGCAGTTCCAGAACTATTGGGAGCTGAGCGGCATGCTGGATCGCTCACTGGGCGGAACGTCGTCCTCATTGCTGCGCGGTGGCCCGGCGATGCGAACACCGGCGCGAACGTATGCCGAGTACGAGCTGCGCACTGATCCGCGGCGGCCGCTGAGTTGGGTCATTGATGCGAATGGTTCACCAAAAGATGCCGACGGTTCATCGTTGGTGAGCGTCAGTCCAGGCCTCATTTATCGCCCGCTCGATCGTGCCGAATTCCAGTTACGGCCGGCGATGGAATGGCGGCGCACGTCGACGCAGTTCATCGATTACGCGATCGTCTCCGGTGCGCGTCACGATCTCGTGGGTGATTTACAGCAGCAGACAGCGTCGCTTACCGGCCGAGCAAGCTACGCCTTTACGCCGGATCTCACGTTGCAGCTCTATGCGCAGCCGTTCGTGAGTCGCGGTCGGTATCTGCGCGTCGGCGAAGTCGCCAATGCGCAGGCCTCGCGCCACGAGGATCGCGTTCACTTCTTTGGCGCGCGAGACATCTCGGTGGGCGGCGACCGCGAGCATGTGACGTACCAGACCAGTGGCGGCGCTGTTCGGGTGGGCAACCCCGAGTTCGATACCCGAACGCTCAACGCGAACGCGGTGGTGCGTTGGGAATATCGGCCGGGGTCCACGTTGTTCGTCGTGTGGAGTCAGGGTCGCGATGAGGACGCGCGACTTGGCACGGATGCGTTTCGTGAGTTGACGCGCCAAGTCTGGTCTGCACCGGCGACGAATGTCTTTCTCGTGAAGTGGGCGTACTACTTGGGGCGATAGCACACTTGGCCTGGGCGGTAGCAAACTTTGTCGTCCTGAGCGCAGCGAAGGACCTGCACCTCTTGTTCCTGCACGTGC
>JBDTXZ010000711.1:0-2815 GCA_040005935.1 bacterium
CCGTGGTTGGCGCTTTGTACCTAAGTCGGAGCGGGGCTGGCTTTTTCGACATGGATCGTCCGCGCTCGGTAGACGGAGCCGCACAGACACGGATTTGCAAAGCTTTTCGTCGAGCGAAGCGAAGCGAGCGGGCCGTCGGCCGTCAAGCGAGCGAGCCTTGCAAGAACCCCGGACGCCAATAACATCCACATGTGGAGGTACATGTGGAGCATCCCAAGAAAACAACGATTCTACTCTCTGCCGAGCCCCATCCTCGGCTGACTGGGCTCGCCGAGCTGCGCTGCGCACGCGCGCACCCGCTGTTAGTTGGAGGGTGGCTTACAGGATGAACACGGCGTGACCCCCGACCTCCGCGGGCACCTCCAAACCACGCTCGGCGACGCGTACGTCCTTGGGCGCGAACTCGGCGGCGGCGGTATGTCGCGCGTGTTCGTGGCCGAAGACGCCGCGCTTCACCGGCGCATCGTGGTGAAGCTGCTCCCGCCGGAAATGGCGGCGGCGCTTTCGATCGCGCGCTTTCACCGCGAGATCGCGCTCGCGTCACAACTGCAGCATCCACACATCGTTCCGCTGCTCGCAACCGGCGAAACAGACGGGCTTCCATACTATACGATGCCGTTCGTGGAGGGAGAGTCGCTGCGTGAGCGGCTCACCCGCGGCGAGCTCCCGATCGTCGAGGCCGTGCGTCTGGTGCGCGAGATCGCAACCGCGCTCGCTTACGCGCACGATAGGGGAATCGTGCATCGCGACATCAAGCCCGAGAACGTGCTCCTGTCTGGCGGCATCGCGCTCGTGACAGACTTCGGTATTGCAAAGGCGATACTCGCCGCAACCACAAGTGGTAGTGGGACCCTGACCGGGACCGGTGTCGCCGTCGGGACGCCGGCCTACATGTCGCCCGAGCAGATTAGCGCCGACCCAAGCGTCGACCATCGCACGGACCTGTACGCGCTCGGCCTGATCGCGTATGAGTTGCTCGCCGGTCAGCCGCCCTTTGTCGGGCGCTCGGCGCAGGCGCACCTGGCGGCGCACGTCATCGAAATACCCGAGCCACTTCAGAAGCGCCGACCTGGCGTTCCACCTGCACTCGCGGCGCTCGTGATGCGCTGCCTCGAAAAACGGCCGGCCGATCGTCCGCAGACGGCCGGTGAAATCGTGAACGGGCTCGATGCGTTGACGACGCCGACGCCGACTAGCGCGGCGCCGAGCGTTTCGTCGAAACGATTCTCCTGGACGGCGGTCCTCGTCTTCGCGCTGTGCATCATGGCGAGTGGCGTCTACTGGCTGCGGTTCGGTCGCGGCCCCCAGCCCGCCACTGGAGCCGCATCGCGTCTGCTCATCGCCCCGTTCGAAAATCTCACTGGTGACAAGCGGTTCGACCACATTGGCCGGATCGCTGCCGACCGGCTTGCAGTGCTCGTCGCACAACGTGGCTCGATGGATGTCGTACCACCAAGCATGGTCCTGATGGCGCTTCGGGACACGACCGGCGGTGAAGCCGAGCGGCTCAAACGTATGTCCGATGCAACGCACGCCGGGATGATCGTCTCCGGCACGGTCGTGCTTCGCGGCGATTCGCTCGCCGTGCAGGCGCAGGTGACCGACGCGCGCACGGGCAGGATCGTCGTGACGCTCGATCCGGCGTCCGGCCCCACGACGGACCCGGTTGCCGCAGTGGATGCATTGGGCGATCACCTGCTCGGTGCCCTCGGCATCCGCGAGATACGAATACTTCCGCAGGGCTATCACGCACCCAAGTACGCGGCGTATCAGGCGTTCGCCGAGGGGTACGAGCGCTTTGCGATCCACCAGGACGTCTTCGGCTCTCGGCCCTTCTTCGAGCGCGCCATCGCGATCGACAGCAACTACACCTTGGCGTATCAGCTCCTCGGCCGTCAGTACCTCAATGCGGGAGAATATCCGCGTGCGGATTCCATGGCTCGGCGGATCGAGCGACTTCCGCAAGCGCTGAGCGAAACGGAACGCATTCAGCTTGACTACATGAGGGCGGAGCTGAACGGTGACATTGCGGGCCTGCTTTCGGCGCAACAGAAGCTCGTAGCGCGCGACTCGAGCCCACTCTCGCTATTCCTGACGGGCGAGGCCGCTACGTATCTGTTGCGTCCGGGGCTGGCGATTCCGGCGCTCGAGCGGTCACAACCTGCATTCATGCTCATGGGCGCGACCACTGCGGCGGGGCACGCAACCGTTCTTGCGGAGGCGTATCACCAAGCAGGATTGCACGACCGTGAGCTGCGCACCGTGCTGGCCACTCGAGGCGTATCCCCGAGTGTCGCGGCGCTTCGCTTTCTTCGTGGAAGGCAGCTCCGCGCGTACGCGGGGCTCAAGCAACCGTCGGCCGCGCTCGCGCTCGCGGATACGATGTTGCGAGTAACTGGCGACTCTACTGCTTTTGCGCTGATGCACGTGTCAACCGCAGCGCAGGAGTTCCGCGCCCATGGCGACGCGGCGACGGCAGCGCGACTGCTCACGTTGGCACGCGCGTGGATCGTTGCGCAGCCAACGCGCAGTCCATCGCGCGTCCGGCAGATACGTGAAGGGATCGTGCTACTGGGAAGTGGCATGCCCGACAGCGCGATTGCGCGCTTCGCAATCGCTGCGCGCGACACACTTCAGATCGATGGCGCCGGGTACCTCGCGTTGGCTCAGCTGGCGCGCGGAGACCGGCTCCGCGCACGCACAGCGGCCGATTCGCTCGGCGGACTCAAACGGCCCTGGATGTTTGGTCAGAATACATATTGGCGCGCGGCGATCATGGGTGCACTGAATGAACGCGATCTTGCCGTCCAGCTGC
>JBDTXZ010000712.1:0-2814 GCA_040005935.1 bacterium
GTCCTCGCGAGTGAAGTGCGCGGTTTTCCCGCGGCGATGTGACGAGACGAAGCGGCTAGTGGGAAAGGATTATTTGAACCGTCTTCACTGCCGCCGCGCCGACGACAACGCCGACAATACCCGCTCTCGCTCGCGTTGGGCACGGGATGTAGTGAAGGAAGCGGCACCCGCGCTCGGCCTTGTCCACAGCGGTGATCAGCGAGTCGTTCACTGCCTGCACGACGACGAGTCTCGCGTCGGCGGCTTCAGCGGCCAGCCGGAAATTATTGGCCGCTACCGACGCGGCGCGGAACGCGGAATCCTTCGTCGCCAGCGCGAGACGCAAGCTGTCGTTCTCGATCTTGCGCAGGTCCGCCGCTGCCTTCCACAATTGCGCCGTTGTGTCGGTAACGGCGATCAACCGACGAGCTGCTGCCATCGTCGCCGCGTCCGCCCGTGTACCCGAGCGGGCCGCGCTGGTGGTCTGCACAATCGAGCGCGCATTCAGGGCCGCAGCGTTGACGCTCGCAATTGTGCCCACGGTGCGAAGGGAATCGCGCAAGGCGCTATCAGCGAACTGTGTGCGCTTCAGCGAGTCCTGCAGCGCTCTCGTCTCGACCGAGATCAAGGGCGTCGGTTTTTGGGACCACCCGAAAAGAGCGAGTGCCAACACCGCCAGGACAAGTGCGCCAATAATCGCCTTCGTCGCACCTGGATGCGCCTGCACCCATTGACGCTCGGCGGCCATCTCCGAGGCGATCATTGGCTTGATATCTCTCACCTGCTTATCGCCGATCATCGACTAACGCACCATCGTGGTCGTCCTTGCAAATGCTTGAGCGGAGCCCGACACGTCGTTCATACCACTTTAGATGGCGTTCGTAAAGACCCGCTGCACGGCTTGTTGGATCGTTTTAGCGAGCGCGACCGTCGTTGCGGGGTATCTTTCTCGATCCCCTTTCATCCAATATGCGCACTTCGACGTTGCGACTGTCGCTCGCCATCCTGCCACAACTGTTCGCTGCGTGCGCGACTGCTGGCCGCGCACCCGTGCCCACTGCGCCGTACGACGTCGTCATCACAGGCGGTCGCATTGTAGATGGCACCGGTAACCCGTGGTTCCCTGGCGACGTCGGAATTCGGGGAGACCGCATTGCGATCGTGACACCCGAGGGTGGGCTCGCGAATGCACCGGCCGCGCAGCGCATCGAGGCTCGCGGCCGAGTCGTGTCGCCAGGATTCATCGACATCCAGGCGCAATCGTACGACGCGCACCTGTTTGGCGACGGCCGCGTCATCAGCAAGATCTCGCAGGGTGTCACAACCGAAATTCTCGGCGAGGGCGGCACGCCGGCGCCGGTCACGCGCGCGATGGTGGATGCGCTTGCGCCCACGGAGTCGGTCACGAAGGCAATGAGTATCCAGTTTACGGGAACGCATGGATTCGGTGCGTGGCTCAGTGCAATGGAGCGCCACGGAAGCAGCGTGAACATTGGATCGTACCTCGGCGCAGAAAACCCGCGCATCTTTGCAAAGGGCTACGCCGAGGGACGCGCGACGACCGCGGAGCTGGACACGATGCGTCGCGTGATGCGTGATGCCATGCGCGATGGCGCATTTGGCCTCGGGAGTGCGCTCATCTATCCGCCTGGCGCGTACGCAAGTGCGGACGAGCTCGCGGCGATGGCAGAAGCCATGGCGCCTTTTCACGGCGTGTACATCACGCACATTCGCTCAGAAGACGACCAGCTCTTCGAGGCAATGGACGAAGCACTCGCGATCGGACGGCGAGGCGGCGTGCCCGTCGAGATCTATCATCTCAAGGCCGCGGCGCAGCGCAACTGGTCCAAGGCATCCGCGATGGTTGCGAAGATCGATTCCGCCCGCCGCGCGGGTCAGGACGTCGGCGCAACAATGTATCCATATCCCGCGTCCGCGAATTCACTCCAGGCGTGCATTCCCTCTTGGGCGAGCGCGAACGACAGCCTGCTGCCCAACCTCCGAGACGCCGCAAAGCGAGCACGCGTCATTCGCGAAATGAGTGACACAACGGCCGGCGCCAATCAGGGCTGCCAGCTCGATGGACCGGCCGTCATCATGGTCGTCGGCCTCACTCGGCCCGAGCTCCTCAAATATGAAGGCTGGCGACTCGACAAGATCGCGGCAGATCGTGCGCGCCCGTGGCAGGAAACACTCGTCGATCTTGTGCTGGCCGAGCAGGGGCGCGTCGGCAAGATCACCTTCGGCATGAGCGACGCAAACGTCGCGATGCAACTCGCGAAACCATGGGTGATCATTGGCAGCGACGCAGAGGCGTTCGACCCAGCGACTGCGAAAGGGATGACGCATCCGCGCGCGTACGGAACCTTTGCACGCATCCTCGGCAAGTACGTCCGTGATGATCACGTGCTCACTCTCGAAGACGCCGTGCGCAAGATGACGTCGGCCACTGCGGCGAGGCTTGGGGTTCATGACCGCGGACTATTGCAGCAGGGTATGTTTGCCGATGTCGTAATCTTTGATCCTGCCACGATTGCCGACCGCGCGACCTACGAGCGCCCGCATCAACTCGCCGTTGGCGTCGACGTCGTGCTGGTGAACGGCGTGGCGGTGTGGCGTGGCGGCTCGGCCACCGGTGCCCTTCCAGGACGCGCTTTACGAGGGGCTGGCTATGTGCCGTGACACAGCGTGGCGGCTTCGTGGCATCACGTCTGCCTGAAAACTAGATATGCCAGACAATTATTCGCGCGCAGCAGTCGCTGCGCTGGCCGCATTCTCATTGACCGTCGCGCTCTCGCAACCTGCGAGTGCGCAACGCCGCGCGAGATTTCCCGC
>JBDTXZ010000713.1:0-2813 GCA_040005935.1 bacterium
CGCGGATTCCACGGTGCGAACAGGCCACTCGGGTTCGAGCGCGTGGTCCACACGTGGAGTCCCCACACGCCGAACGTATCGTTCTGCGTAAAGGCCTGGCCAAAGAGCACTGGAGCCTGGGCGCTCTTTGGTACTGCCGCGTAGGGCACGATGAACTCCACGCCGACGAGGCTCATCTCGCCATTGGTTCCAGGCTCGTAGATGAGCGCCTCCGGCTTGAGCGGATCAGCGACGGCGTCGAGCAGTGCGGTGTTTGCGTAGTGCACGCCCATCGCCCCCTGGTCGCCGTTCGACATGCAGTCGGTGATGGCCGTGGCATAGCCAGATTGCTTGGCGAGCGCGAAGCTCGCGTACGGCGCAAGCGACGCGGTGAGCGCCTGCACCGCCGGTGGTACGACCGGTTCAGTCGTGCTGTCGCTGCACGCAACGCCAGTTCCGAGTGCAGAGAGTGACAACAACATCGCGACGGACATCGAATAGCGATTGGTGAAATTCATGTTCATATAGAAATCCAGTTGATTGATTGTTTGAGTGGTTGTCGCAGGTCAGCCGAGGCCCGCGAAGAGATCCGTTTCGCGTGCGTGCCCACCGTTCACTCGGCTGAACACGCGATAGAACGTCCCCGATCCCCAGAGCGCCTCGTGTTGCGCCGGCGTGAGATCGTCCAGCCCTTCGTACACGGCCATTTGCGACTCATGACGACGTACAGCGCGCCACGCCGTCTTCCAGTACTCGCGCGTATCGATTTCCGCGGACACCGCCAAGGCCGGCCACGCAGTCGCGCCACGCTCCTCGCCATCCACTCGGATCTTCATCTGCTTGAAGGCCGTTTGGTATGCCATCCATCGAACCGACGTCGTCACGAAGTAGTAGAGCTTCGACACGCTGTGCGGCTCCGTACCCCGGTCGAATGAGCAGTCCGCCGCCGCGTGCACCGCGGCGGTCGTCAGCTGAGAGATGGCGATGTGGTCCGCGTGTCCATAGGCACCAAAGGGATCGAAGGTGACGACGACCTGCGGACGAACGCGCCGCAGTTGTGCGACGATGTTGCCGATGGCCTCCTGCGGATCTGCCTCCTCGAGCGTGCCGTCCACATAGTCCAGCTGCGTCACTTCGCGCACACCGAGCTCGCGCGTCGCCGCCAGCAACTCCCCCTCGCGCACACGTCCCACTTCGGCGTCGCTTGGACGGTTCTCATTCGTGAAGAAGCGTCCCCGCTCGCCACGTGTGGCCGTGACGACGTATGTCTCGACGCCACGCGCGGCATACATCGCCAGCGTCCCACCGATGCCGAGTGCCTCGTCATCGGGGTGTGCCAGCACCGTCATGAGCCGAAGCGGGGAAGCCTGCGTCACTTCGTCGGTCCCACTGCGGCGCGGATATCGGCGAGGTGGTGGTAGCTGTGGCGAACTGCGTGGTCCTCGAGAAAGAACTGGCAGGTGAGCGGCGCGTCGGAGTTGAGCGAAATTGCCGCCGCCTGGTCGAGTTGCTCGTCGCTGAGCGCCCGGATCGCCGCCGCTGCGGCGGCGCTGTTGGTGCGAAGCAGCTCGAGCGCTGCGTCCTTCGACACGCCGTCATTCTCCTTCGCGTGACCCGCATTGAGCTCGTGGACAGCGGCCCACGTCACGCCGCTGATTGGCTGACCGCCGGCGAGGCTTTGCGCGAGCTGGATCTCGAGGGGATACATGTTGGCGACGTGATGGACGACGACGCCGACGGGGCGGCCGTCCTTGGGGAGGCGGGTTTGCCACTGTGCGGGCGTCAGTTCGCTGGCGAGCGCCGCAAGTGCGCGCGCGCCGTCTTCGAGACGGGTGGCAAGGGCGTCGGAACGCTTGTTCATGGTTCAACTCCTTTCTGGGGTGTCGTGAGCGCATCGCGTAGTGGGTCGCGCGATGTGCGGACAGAATCGCACAGAGGAGGGATCGCCACTCCGTGGCGAATACGGGGAAATGGAAGTCGAGCACGGAGTACTTCGCTCCGACCTACCTTCCCGCACTGGTCTAGGCGGCCAGCTCACGCTTGCCGAGTGTTCTTCTGGTCGCGCCACCGCGTGGTGGCGAGCCATGGGCGCGATGCCGCGCGCCAGCCACGTTTACATGTCGCGCGTGAACGGTTTGTACACTTTACCCGTGGTGCCGCAGGACACCGTTGGATTGAAGTTCGCGAAGATGCCATCGGGATTGGTCGTCCACGCCCACACGTGGAGGTACCAGATGTTGAGGTTGTCCTCGTGCTGCAGCTTCTGTCCTAGCAGCACCGGCGGCGTGGAATCGCGCGAGTACAGGCTGTACGGAACGATGAACTCTACGCCGTTCAACTTGTACGTTCCGTCCGGCTTCCGTTCGTAGAGCAGGAGCTGCGGACGCTCGACGACCGGGACGGCCATCAAGTTCGTCCGATTGATGTGATGGTACCCCATGGCGCCGTGGTGCTCATGCACGAGACAGTTCGGCACGTCGCGCACGAAACCGTTGGCGACTGCCGAGTCGAGGGACTGGAAGGCGCGTGTGGCGGATCGGAGTCGCTCGATGCCTGCTTCGACGGACGGGGTGGGCGACGTAGCGACGGCGGGTGTCGTGGCGCGCGCGCACGCGGTGAGCGCGAGGAGCGTACATGCGATCGTGATGCGACGACTGGTCATGTCTGCGATCCTTTGCGTCGCTGACGCGGCGGGGCGGAGTGGTGCCACGGGTTCAACGCGAACAAAAAAGCAGTTCATCCACAGTGGCGAAGTGCGTAAACGGTAATGGTGTTGCTTAAACGCAGAAAGTCAGAAGTGTCGAGGCGACGCGTTCGAGGGTGAAGTGCCGTGC
>JBDTXZ010000714.1:0-2810 GCA_040005935.1 bacterium
CGCTGCGGCGGTATGCGAAAGTTGCGCGACGGCGTCATCCGCGAAGGACTCTCTGCCTCGCGCTGGTCCCACATCGCCGACGAATTGCAGCGCCCGGACCAGTAGCCGGTGTGCCGCATTCGGCGCGGAATGCTTGGCAACCTCGCCGGCCGCAGCCAAGCGCGAGGCACGTTCGATTTCACGCGCGAACGCCGTGGCCAGCCGCAATGACTTCGAGAGTTCTCGGCCCACGCCGAACATGATCGCCCAACTGACTAGCGAGAGGACGATGAGAATGCCGAGCACGATGTGCGTCTCGAGCCCCGCGTTCAGCACAAGGTCTTTGGCCGTCGTGGGAACCGCTGCGCCCACCTGCAGGAGTGCCTTCATGCACGCTCCAGAGCTGGACGGCCCGTCGTCGACGCGCGGCGCGCCTGGAACCACGCGAACGTACGCGCGAGTCCTTCTTCGAGGAGAACGGCGGGACGCCACTCGAGCTGCGCCGCCGCCTTGCTGACGTCGAGATAGGATGTGCGCTGCTCACCGGGCCGCTCGGGCGCATGCTCGATTGGCGTTGCCGCGCCCGCGGCGGCCATCAGCGTGTTTGCCAGATCGAGCACATCGGTGGGAACGCCCGTGCCGACATTGAATGCCCGGGTGTCGAGCAGTTCCGTCTTGGGAACGGAGCGCGTGGCGCCGCGAAACGTCGCGTCCACCACGTCACCGACGTAGACGTAATCCCGCGTCTGCATCCCGTCGCCGAATACCGTCATCGCCTGCCCGTCGAGAATACGACCGCAGAAAATCGCGACGACCCCTGCCTCGCCATGCGGATCCTGTCGAGGTCCGTACACGTTCGCGAAGCGCATCACCGCGTACTCGAGCCCGTGCACGCGGCCGTAGTATGCGAGGTAATTCTCCACGGCAAGTTTCGAGATAGCGTACGGAGATTCGGGATTCTTGCTGAACGTCTCGACGTTGGGGGGCGCTGTAAAGTCGCCGTAGATCGCGCCTCCGGTCGACGAGAACACCACTCGGGTCGTCGGCGAGTGCGCGCGAACCGCCTCGAGCAGATTGAGTGAGCCCAGCACGTTCACCTGCGCATCGAACGCCGGGTCCATCACGCTCTTGCGAACGTCCATCTGAGCAGCGAGGTGCACGAGCACCTCGGGCGTGAGCGTCTTGATCAAGTCTGCGCACGCAGGATCCCGGATGTCGAGCTCGTGAAACGTCGCACCCTCCGGCACGTTTTCTCGCCGGCCGTTATACAGGTTGTCGATGATGTGCACCGCCCAGCCTTCGGCAAGAAAGCGGTCGGCAACGTGTGACCCGATGAAACCTGCACCGCCGGTGATGAGCGCCGTCTTCATTATTTCGTATCCGTTGTGGTGGATGGAGATTGCTGTTCGACCTCACGATCGCGCAGTCCAGCCGGTCGTTCGTCGAGCGCGAACAAGTAACGCGCGGCATCGACGACTCCGAGGCCGCGACCATTCGCCGCGGCGGCGCGAAGCCGCACCGACGGCTCATGGAGAAACTTGTTCGTTAGCGACTGCGCAAACTGTTCAACCACGGCTCGTTGTTCCGGCGTCAAGTCGCCCATGCGGCGCATGGCCACACTGAGTTCGCGCGCGCGCACGCGGTTGATCTCTTCCCGCAACTGCGTCAGGACCGGCACCGCTGCGAGGCCGGCGACCCATTGCCAGAAGCTCTCGACTTCTTCCGCGATCACCGACTCCGCGGCGGGTAGCTCGCTCTTGCGACGCGTGAGATTCGCGCTCACGACGCCTTGCAGATCGTCGAGATCATAGAGGTATACGTTCGCGAGCTCACCGACATCACGTTCCACGTCACGCGGGACAGCAATATCGAGGATGCAGAGCGGCCTGTCGCCGCGCTTGGCAATCGCCTCGCGGACGCGTGCGACACTCACGACAGGCCGAGGTGCTGCCGTGGAGCAGAGCAGCAGGTCGACGTCGCTGAGTGCATTCCAGGCTTCGTCGTAGTGGACAGCCGTGGCCCCATACTGCGCCGCGAGCGCCTCGGCGCGATCGAAGGTCCGGTTGGCAACGATGGCCGCGTGCACGCCCTCCTCTCGGAGCGACGCCAGCGCAAGCTCCGCCATTTCGCCGGCACCGAGCACCATTGCTCGACGGCCGTTGAGCGCACCAAAGATCTTCTTCGAGAGTTGCACCGCGGCCGAACTCACACTCAGCGCGCCGTAACCAAGCCGTGTCTCGTTGCGAACGCGGCCTCCGGTCAGCAGCGCGCTTTGAAATAACCGATTCAGGATGGCACCAGACGCCGGCCGGCTCTTCTCCCACGCGTCACGCACCTGGCCATGGATCTGCGCCTCACCCACCACCATCGACTCGATGCCCGAGGCGACCCGAAAGAGATGAGCGGCAGCGTCACGGTCTCGCCGCGCATAGCCATAGCGACTCGCATCTTCGCCAAGGCGCTCTGAGAGCATTTTCCACACAGCAGTCGATGCCTCGGTGTCGCCCTCCACGAGATACAACTCCGTGCGATTGCACGTCGAGAGGAGAACGCCCTCCGACGCGCCCGTCAGCTCGCGCACTGCCGCGAGCGCTGGCCCAATCTCCCGCGACGTGAACGCCAGCTTCTCGCGCACATCGAGTGGCGCCCCGTGATGGCTGACGCCGAGCACGATCACGGCCATTGTGCGATCCGTGACGAGATGTGGCCGTGCTCCACCGCGTCGCAAAACTCGCCATCGATGAGTTTTGGAGAGTCCTCACGCCAACGATGTGCGTCACCCGAAGCGATCATGCGCTTGCGAAGCGCAGCGAGTTCGGTGAGGGCATCAC
>JBDTXZ010000715.1:0-2805 GCA_040005935.1 bacterium
GGAGCGATCCGTGAGGACCCGCCCAATCCGCGCCAATCCGCGCTGAGTCAGTTCAACGCTGTTGGACTCCGCCCAATGCGGTGTCGGGCAAGCCCGACGACGTGCACGGATCGCTATTTTACAGCCATCCATGACACTGATCGACGTCGCCCTCGCGCTCCCACTGTTCCGCACCTTCACCTACCGCGTGCCGGAAGGAGTGACAGGAAGCATCGCGGCCGGATCACGCGTTGTCGTTCCGTTTCGCAACAAGAACGAGCTCGGCATCGTGATCGGCATTGCGGAGACGCGCGACGGGATGAAGGTAAAGGACGTCGTCTCCGCGCCCGACGATGCGCCGGTGATGGACGAACCGATGCTCGCGCTGTGTCAGTGGATCGCCGAGTACTACGTCGTGCCACTTGGTGTCGCGTTGCGAACTGCACTGCCCGCCGCGCTGAGCGGCGTGAATGTTCCCGTTCCCGTCCGCAAGACGCGTCGCATCGTCGAAATCACGACCGAGCTCACGTCGCTGCTGCAGCGCGACGAAATGTTTGCGCGTGCGCCGCAGCAACGCGCGCTCTACGAGTTGATCGAAGCACTTGGCGGACGCGCGGCCGTCGAGCATCTCAACGAAAAGCTCGACTTCTCGGCATCAGTGCTGAAGGGACTGGTCACGCGCAAGCTCGTGGCGGTCGGATACGAAACCGTGGAGCGCGATCCATTTCTCACTCGCGCACGGCGCTCGCCCGACACCCACGTGCCCACCGAGCCGCAGCGCGAGGCACTCGAGCGGCTCGCCCTCGCAGAGCCCGGCCACGTCGCACTGTTGCACGGTGTCACGGGCAGCGGCAAGACACTCGTCTATCTCGAACTGCTTCGACGCGTGGTGCTGGGGCAGGGCAAAACGGCAATCGTGCTCGTGCCCGAGATTGCGCTCACGCCGCAGACGGTCGATCGCTTTCGCGCGGTGTTCGGCGATCGGATTGCCGTGTTGCACAGCGCGCTGTCCGACGGCGAGCGGTACGACGCATGGCTCGCATTGCGGCGCGGTGAAAAGCGCATCGCGGTCGGCGCACGCTCGGCCATTTTTGCTCCGCTGCGCGACCTCGGAGCCATTATCGTCGACGAAGAGCACGAGTCGAGCTACAAGCAGGGCGAAGCGCCGCGCTATCACGCGCGTGAGGTGGCGATCGTGCGTGCGCGCAGCGAGGGTGCCGTCGTCGTGCTTGGCAGTGCGACGCCCAGCCTCGAGAGCTGGACCAATACGACGACGGGCAAGTATGAATTGCTCACGCTGCCAGATCGCGCGGGCGGTGCGCAGCTCCCCAAGGTGCACGTGGTCGACCTTCGCGCCGATAAGCCGAAGCCAAAACCGAGTGACGCGCCGGAAGCGGATGCCGCGTTCGCATATGCGATCAGCAAGCCACTCGAGGATGCGCTGACGCACCGGCTGTCGAGGAACGAACAGACCATCCTGCTGCTCAATCGGCGCGGCTATTCGGCGTTCGTCCAATGCGGCGCGTGTGGCGATGTGGCTGTGTGTCCCAACTGCAGCATCAGTCTTACGCATCATCGCACGCCCGAGCGGCTGGTCTGTCACTACTGCCTGCATGACGAGCCGCTCCACCTCACGTGCAATCGCTGCGGCGGCATGCGTCTTCGCCAGCGCGGGCTCGGCACGCAGCAAGTGGAGCGCCTGCTCAGCGAGCGATATCCCAGCGCGCGCATTGCACGCATGGATGTCGACACGACGAGTGGGAAGTGGGCGCATACCGAGATCCTCGATCGCGTTGGTGCGGGCGAAGTGGACATCCTGCTCGGTACGCAGATGATCGCCAAGGGACTCGACTTCCCGAATGTGACGCTCGTTGGCGTGATCGACGCTGATGTCGGAATCAACCTTCCGGATTTTCGCGCGAGCGAGCGATGCTTTCAGCTGCTCAGCCAGGTGGCTGGACGTGCTGGCCGCGGGCCGAAGGGCGGCGAGGTGTTCATCCAGACTCGCTCACCCAAGCATCACGCCGTGAAGTGCGCGGTGACGCATGACTATCATCGCTTCGTCAAGGAGGAGCTCGCTGGTCGCGTCAACCCTGTGTACCCGCCCAACGTCCGCATCGCGAATATCGTGTTGAGTGGTACGCAGGAAGAAGCCACTGCCCGGCTTGCGTCGAGCGTGACGGCGTGGCTGCACAAGCTGCTCAAGGCGCGACCGGCGCCTGGCGTCTCGGTCATCGGGCCGGCGCCCTGTCCAGTGGAGCGGGTGAAGAACCGCTGGCGTTGGCACGTGCTGATCAAGGCAGAGAAACAGCAGGATCTCGGGCGGATTGGGCGGTACCTGGCGCAACGGTTCGACGTGCCGAAGCAGTTTGGATTGCGAATGACCCTGGATCGGGATCCCGTGGCGTTGCTATAGCCGGGTGAGCAGGTGAAACTGATGATTGCGGCGTGGCGTATGGCCCTCACGACGCGGAACGCGCGCGCCCTCTCCCTCCTCTCGGGCCCTTTCCGGAGCCGCCGATGAATCCAGACATTACGACCTTCATCGCCCGAATGGCCATCGTTGGTGTGGCGTCCATCTGCGCCCTGTCGGTCGTCGGCGTCGGCATTCATGCGTATGTCCAATCCGCCAAGCGAAAGATGGGCAGGCACGTACCCGCCGCGGACGACGATAATCGCCTCCGCCGGCTCGAGCAGGCGGTGGACTCGATTGCCATCGAGGTCGAGCGGATTTCAGAGGGACAGCGCTTCCTCACGAAGCTGCAAACGGCGCAGCCCGCGGAGCGCGGGCTCGGTGACTCGGTGAACACCGGGCTGTATCGGACC
>JBDTXZ010000716.1:0-2797 GCA_040005935.1 bacterium
TCAGGCATCGACTGCGGGGCAACGCCATACGTCACGAGCTTCTCATACGCGACCAGGCGATCGCGCGCGTTGGGAGCGAGGGACGTCACCAGCGCATTTGCGGTGACGACCAGGAGCGCGACAATCGTCAATACTCGCACGCGCGCGTCGAGCCGGAGCAGTCCGGCGCCGAGGTAACACCACAGCCCTCCGAATACCACGTAGAATGCCATCGCGGCCCAACCGGTCCAGATCATTCCAGCGACGAGTGCCGGCATGCGCATCGCCGCGGGAATGACACAGCTGATTCCCGAGACGAGAAACCACCACCCCATGACGAAGACGCCGAGTGGCCTTCCTGACCTCGCGGACTCACTCGCGCCCGATGCGAACGCCGCCTTTGTGCTCTTGGTGTTAAACTGGAACAGCCACCAAACGCCGATGAGAAACGGGATGGCGTAAATTCCAGTGAGCATCGGCCGAATCGCAGCGATAGCGCTTGCGTCGACGCCTGGCGCCGATGGCAACGGAATGAACGCCATCATCAAGCCGGTCATCAGGCTTACCGTGCTCATGATCCCCGCGAAGACGAGAATCGATGTTCTTGCCCATGGCCTCAGACGTAAGAGACCGACAGCGGTGAGTATCCCAAGCATCGCGAGCCCGACCAACAGTACAGCAGCCACGAGCGAGACCGTGCGGATATCAGGCACGGCCGCTGATTGCCCCGGGACAGCAAACACCATGGCTGCCACCATAAGCAACGTGAGGACGCTTCCTACGATGCACACGACTGCACTAGCAATGATGCCGGGTGATTTTGTCATGGCACCATATGCAGTCGCGGCGGCTGGGAGTCAAACCCGTTCGAGGGCTGCGCAGGCGTCTAAGACGAGGGCGGTGCACGAGAACGTGCAATGAAGAAGGGACCGGTTGCCTGGTCGGCACCCGGTCCCCGCTCTTAAACGCTGGAAGTACCTACCTACGCGATCAACTCAGCGTGCACGGCGACGACGCGCGACGCCACCAATAGCGGCCAGCCCCGTCAGCATCAAGACGATACTCGCGGGTTCAGGAGTGGCCGTTGCGGCAGCGACTTGGTCTTCGATGAATTGTTCATTCCCCCAAACGCCCGCGAACCCTTGAACGGAACCGTAGCCATTGGTCACGTTGTTGTTTGCGAGAGACGTCTGTGTGCAGGACGCGTTCAGGCAGAAATACGTACCGAACGACGTGACGCCGGCGATCTCCGTTCCAACGAAGATTGGCCCGCCCGAGTCACCGGGTGCCGTCCCCGCCTCCGTGTTCCCGCGGCCACCGTCGCAGAAGAACGCGCCGATATAGCAGAATGCATCGTGCCGCTGCGTGCCGTCGTCGAAATCGGTGTAGAGAATGTTCCAGTCGGAGGTGGTGAAGCTCGGATCGAAGTAGTCGACGCGATTCTCACCCCAACGACGAAGCGCGTCGAATCCGACGCCACCCTGCGTCCCATTGCCGTACGTACCGTCGCCGATGTGCGTCGAGTTCTGGAAGAACGGATCCTGGGTGTACAAACCGTAGGTCGTCATCCAGCTGGGCAGATCGAAATCGTAGTTGACGAGTGCAACATCGTAGCCCAACCTGCCGTCCGCTGCCGTGGCTTCTACGTCGAATCCGCGCCACTCCGATCGTACAACCACTGACGACGATTGCAAACTGACGCGGTTCGGTGCTGCGTTCGTGCTCCCTGGGCCGAACACGGTGATCGCCGTGGATCCCGTCGTCGACAGCAAGCTTCCGTTCGTCCCGTCCGTGACGCAGTGCGCGGCCGTGATCAGCGTGCGCAAGCCAATCCTGGAGGCCGTACAGAAAAAGGCGAAACCGGGAAAGCCGGGAACCGGCGTCGTGAGGTAGCCGACGCCGTTGGCGTTGATTCCGTTGACGACCGAATTGAAGTCGACAATCAACGAGGGATCGCCAGTCGTGGCGTTGGCTGGCGGCCGGTTCGGCTGATCCGTTCGAAGCAACGAGGCGACCTTCGTCCCCGTGTTGAGCGGACTCTGCGCGATGGCTTGGCCTGCCATTCCGGCGATGGCGAGCATTGCAACTGTGAGCGTGGGCCGAGTTCGAAACATCCATCCCTCCAGCGTGCGGCAGTGAGGATTGAGCGCCGGTTCATAGCGGCGTCGCAAAAAGACGGGAATACTACGGGCCGCAAACGAAAGCAACCTGGAGTGTCAGCGCAAGAGGTGCCGACCATCCTACGCCGTGCTGTGACAATCGCTATCCGCATTGTGACGCTTTCGCGCGGTGGCCGCCGCCCAACTCGCCGCCGTCTAACGCTGTCAGGCTCGACTGAGCGCTGTGTGTTGGTCCGCCACTCTGTCGGTGTGCAAGGATGGCTCTCCAGCATCGCGCACTCGCATCACGCATGCACTCGCGGCGAGCAGGCAGACGCCGCCCATCATGACGAAGTACACTGGCGCGTTTGGATTCCCTTCCCCGAACAGTGCCCGCGACAACGGGCCGAATCCGAGCGACGCGACAATCTCCGGAATCACGATGAAGAAGTTGAAGACACCCATGTACACGCCCATGCGGCTGGGTGGGAGCGCGGTCGACAGAATCGCGTATGGCATCGAGAGGATTGACGCCCATGCGATGCCCACTCCAACCATGGAGAGCAACAGCAGGTACTTGTCGTGAATCACGTAGACAGACAGCAGTCCCGCGGCTCCGCACGCCAGCGCTGCGGCGTGCACGAACTTGCGACTGGTGCGCGCTGCGATCTTCGGCAGCGCGAGCGCGACGATGAAGCACGTGATGGAGTAGAACGCGA
>JBDTXZ010000717.1:0-2790 GCA_040005935.1 bacterium
CGCCGACGAGTCGAAGTTGTTTCGCCGGCTCGCCGTAAAACGCCGCCGCGGCGATGGCCGCCGCACGACGCGTATCACTCACGACGAACGCAGGCAGGTCCGTCCGCGACGGGTCGTCCACTATGACAACTGCGGCGCCTGAACGGAGTGCGACGTCGAGAAAGTCATGTCCGTCGCGCTCGGACCCACGCACTGCGAGAAAGAGCCCTCCGCCCTGCACCGCTCGACTGTCGTCCGTAATCGAGTCGATGAACTGCGGCAGCACCCCTTGCTCAGCGACAAGGATGCCGGCGTGCTGTAGTGCGTCGTGAATTGTGGCGGATCGAACCTGACTCACGGGGAGCCCGCGAGATGAACGAGCGATCCGGCGGCAACCACGGCGCCCGCGGCCGGCATCGTCGCGCCGGAGTTGCCAGGGTCGAGCTTTACGCGGAATCCCGCCACATGCAACGCGTGGACGGCTTGGCGCAGCGGAAGTCCGTGGACGTCTGGCACCGCACGAGCAATCGGGACTGTGGCCCGTGGTGGGGTCGGCGCGGGAAGCGTCGCCACGTACGGCGTTATGCCCGCTGTGTCATCGGCCGCCGCGTCCGCTGCGGCCTTGAGCGCGTCGCGCTGTGACGTCGACGTTGTTTCCTGAGCGGCGCGCGTGGCGACGGTGAGCCGCAATGCCATGGCAGCACTATCGGGCGGGCTGTCGTGACGACTCGCCGCGAGCGTGCGGCGATCGAGCGCGGCGTTCGGCGATGCAAGCGCCGCCTCGATCACCTGCTTCGTCACGGGAGCCGCTGTGAGCCCGCCCATGTACGCACCCTTCGGATTGTCGATCTTCACGAGAATGACGAACTGTGGATTGTCGCCGGGAAAGAGCCCAACGAATGTCGGAATGTGCTGTCCTTCGCCATAACGGCCGTTCACCGTGCGCCGCGCGGTTCCTGTTTTTCCAGCGAGGGAAAACGACTTGAGATCGGCTCGCTTTGCCGTGCCGCCACCTTCGACGACGCCGAGGAGCATCTCACGCACACGGCGCGCCACGTCGGGGGAGAGGACGCGCCGCACCACGCGACGCTGATGTCGATACAGCACAGTGCCATTCGCGGCGCGCACTTCCTTTACCAGCGTGGGCTCGAGAAGCTCGCCATCATTCGCGATGGCCACGTACGCCGCGGCGAGCTGCAGTGGCGTGACCGCCACCTCGTAGCCCATGGCCATCGAGTTGCCCGATTGCTTCGACCACTTGGCCGGGGAACGCAGCGTCCCCGCGGCCTCGACGGGATACGATACGCCGGTGGGAGTACCAAACCCGAAATCGCGCAACGCTTCGTACTCTTCGCGCGGCGTAAACCGCTCCGCAAACTGCACGATGCCGATGTTGCTCGAAAAGCGAATGACGTCCGACAGCGCCAACTGCGGATATGGATGCTCATCGCTGATCGCCCGGCCATTGATCTCGAACGTTCCGTTGAACGTTTGTACGATGTCCGTCTCGCGGGCCTTGCCTTGCTGCAACAGCATCGCCGCGATAAATGGCTTCATCGTGGAGCCCGGCTCATACGGTTCGGTAAGCGCCGTGCTCGCTGTATTGCGCGGATCGGCGCGATGACTGGCCATGGCAAGCACTTCACCGTTCACCGGGCTGACGACGACAACGTCACCGCCCTCCGCGCCCATGCTGGCGACGGCGTCCGCTAACGTCCGCTCCGCAATTTCCTGCAGCGCCTGATTGATCGTGAGCACGACGCTCAGCCCCTGCACTGCTGGAGTGGCCGGCATTGATGGCGATTCGAAGTGGCGGCCATGCACGTCCTTCATCACAGTGGCCGCGCCAGGCGTGCCCTTGAGCAGCGAATCGAGCGCGAGCTCGATGCCGTCCACCGCTTTCCCGTCCGCGTCCACCCGGCCAACGATGCGCCGAGTGCCGTCGGTGAACGCGTACGCCCGTTCGATGATGGGCGTGGCGTACACGCCGCGCATGGCTGTCACCGCCGCAACGTCGACGGCGAGATAGCGGCCAGGCAATCCAACCCAGCGTCGAGACGGATCGGTGGCGCGAGCGACCCATTCATGCGGAATCTTCGCGCGCTGGAGTGCCGTCTGAAGCTTTCGCAGGTCGCGCACTTCCTTCGGTGCGATGTCGAGCTTCACCGTCTCTCGGCTTTGCGCCAGCAATTGGCCGCGCGCGTCGAGGATCTCACCGCGCGGGGCGGGAATCGCGCTCGTCGTGCTCTGCTGATGGGCCGCGGTTGCCGCGTGGCGCTTTCCCTCGAACAGCTGCACGCGCGCCGCCTTCGCCAGCAGCGCGACGACAAACAGCGCGAGCGCGAGATGAATGATGCCGACGCGACTCGGACGCTTCATGGCACGTACCGCGGGATGGAGATCACTTGGCTATCCGCGGGCACGTGCAGGCTGAGCCGCTCGGCGACCGGTAGCATCCGTCCTCGACTCGATGCAGCGCGAATTTCTCCCTCGAGTCGAAGCTTTTCGTCGATCATTGCGGCTTTGCGAGCTTCGAGCTCGCGCAGCTCGGTTGCACCTGCAATACCAAAGCTTCGACGAAGGATGACGCCGCCGCTGATGGCGAGGAAGCCCAGCATCAGCAACACAAACCGCAGGCGGCCGCCGCCTGCCCCTACTCTGCGCGTTGCCATGCGCGGAGCTTGGCGCTTCGGGCGCGCGGATTGTTCGCGATTTCTTCTGCGCTCGCCGTGAGTGCGCGACGCGTGAGCACGGTGCCGAGCGAATGATTTCCCCCACACGTGCACATGGGATGCTTCGGCGGGCAGATAC
>JBDTXZ010000718.1:0-2789 GCA_040005935.1 bacterium
CTGGTCGGCGATGTGGACTTTGAGGGAGTGCGGCACGTTGCGTCGCTCATCACGCCCGTGCCTGGCGGCGTTGGACCGATGACCATCGCCATGCTGCTGCGCAACACGGTGCGCGCGGCGCGGCGTACAGTCGCAGCCTGATGCGCCGCCGCGCGACCGGCGCGAGTGCCTCGTTGGGAGACGGTCCCACGCTCTTCGACACATCGCAGTCAGCGGAGTCGCTGCTCGAAGACCTGGGCGACATTTTTCCGGGTGCGAGTCCACGCTCGGCCATTGCGGTGTCGACGCTCACGCAAACGGCGAAGGACGTCGTTGAAGGCGCCTTCATTCCAATCTGGGTGCGCGGCGAGGTCACGGATTTCAAGGCGCATCGCAATGGCCACTGGTACTTCGGGTTGCGCGATCTCGCGTCGCAGCTGCGTTGTGTGGTGTGGTCACGCGACCAGCTCGGCATGCCGGCGGCGCCCGATGACGGCATGCAGATAACGGCGCTTGGCCAGCTTGGTGTGTACGCCGCGCGCGGTGAAATGCAATTCACGATCAAGCGGATGGAAGCCGAGGGCGACGGGCTTTGGCGCAAGGCGTTCGAAGCAACGCGCGCGAAACTGGACGCCGATGGTCTCTTCGCCCCTGGGCGCAAGCGCGCGTTGCCCAGGCATCCGCAGTGCATCGCGATTGTCACGAGCGGAAGCGGAGCGGCGCTGCGCGACGTGATTGCCGTATTGCGCCGGCGTGCGCCCGGTGTGGAATTGGTCGTCGTCCATGCGGCGGTGCAGGGTGAGAACGCTCCACGCGAGCTGGTGAGGGCGCTCAGGCGCGTCGCTCGCTGGGGGGGCGCGGAGCTCGTGATCATCGCGCGCGGCGGCGGTTCGCTCGAAGACCTCTGGGCGTTCAACCACGAGCGCGTCGTGCGCGCCGTCGCGGCGTGTCCCGTGCCGACCATCTCCGCGGTTGGCCACGAAGTGGACATTTCGCTGTGCGATCTCGTTGCTGACTTTCGCGCCGCAACGCCTTCTGCCGCGGCGGAGTCTGCGGTGACGTCGCGCGTCGAGGTACAACTCGCGATGCACACGCTGCGCCGAAGGCTCCTGCATGCGGTAGAGGAACGACTCTATGTGCCGAAAGCGCGTGCGGCCAATGCGGCACATAGTCTTGCTGCCGCAACAACGGATCACCTGCGATCGCGTGGCGAGCGGCTTGGCGCGCTGTCTGGACGTCTGCATGCACTCAGCCCGCTCGCGACGCTCGAGCGCGGCTATGCGGTAGCACATGATGCCAGCGGCCGGACGCTTGCGTCTGTGACCGATTTTGCAGAGGGCCTGGCATTCACCCTTCGGCTGCGCGACGGCGACGTGAGCGCTGTGGCGCGCGAGAGGACGAAGTCCGGGGAGCCGCGCGCATGACGCTCGAGCAGCGACTGGAACGACTCGAGGCGATTGTCGCGGAGCTAGAGAACGAGCACACTGACCTCGCGTCGGCGCTTGCGTTGTTCGAGGAAGGCGTCACGTGTTTGCGAGAGGCCGCGAGTTCGTTGGCGCAAGCGGAAACACGCGTGAAGCGTCTGACGGAACTTGCCGACGGCGCACTCGTCATTGAGGAGTTCGACGAGGATGAATGAGGGTGTCGTGCACGATGAGGCGGCGTTGCTTGCCGCGCATCGAGACGCGATAGGGCGCTCACTCGACGCGCTGTGCGCGCGCTCGCTCGGTACCATCCGTCCTCGGGTTGCGGAGGCAATCCGTTACAGCCTGTTGGGTGAAGGCAAGCGAATGCGCGGCACGCTGTTTCTCAGCGCATTCGAGGCGGCTGGAGGTGCGGGTGACGCGGCGGATCTTGCTGCGGCAATTGAGGTCGTGCATGCGTATTCGCTCGTGCACGACGACTTGCCGTGCATGGACAACGACGACGTGCGTCGCGGCCGCCCGACCGTGCACCGCGTGTTTGGCGTGGCCACGGCAACCGCGGCCGGTGTGGCGATGGTACCCCTTGCCGCGCTGTGCGCCGCGCAATCTGCGCGTTCTCTCGGGCTTGACGCGACTGCCGTCGGCGCGATCGTGGTCGAGTTGATGCAGGCGTCGGGCGCCGGTGGAATGATTGGCGGTCAACTCCTCGATCTCGAAGGGGAGGGCCGCCCGCTGGCGCTCGCGGAGCTCGAGCGAATTCATCGGGCAAAGACTGGCTCGCTCATCACGGCCGCAGCGACCCTCGGTGGCCGCGCGGCGTCCGCGGGCCAGATTCGCCTCGACGCCTTGGCCCAGTATGGGGCGGCGGTGGGCCTCGCCTTCCAGATTGCGGATGACGTCCTCGACGTCACGGCGACAACAGACCAACTTGGAAAGACCGCTGGACGCGACCTTGCGTTGCAGAAGAGCACATACCCGGCACTACTTGGTGTTGAAGGAGCGAGACGTCGAGCTGAAGCGCTGATTGATGAGGGCTGCCGCGCCCTGTCGGCCGTTGGTTTGTTGACGCCATCGCTCGCGCAGATTGCTCGCTTTACCGTTGAACGCACCTCTTAGATTTCATGGCTGCCATGTCCATTCTCGATCGCATTGCCTCACCGGCCGACCTTCGCACGCTGACGCGTGATGAGCTGCGCACGCTCGCTGCTGATGTGCGCGAGCGTATGGTCGATGTTTGCTCCCGGACGGGCGGCCACATTGGCGCGGGGCTGGGGGTCGTCGAGCTCACCATTGCGCTGCACTACGCATTCAAGACGCCGCGCGACCAACTCGTGTGGGACGTGGGACATCAGGGCTACCCGCACAAGCTGCTCACGGGCCGCAACA
>JBDTXZ010000719.1:0-2781 GCA_040005935.1 bacterium
GATCGTTACGGGCGTCACGAGTGTCTGCCCATTGGCGGATTGCGATTGAATTCTGTGAACGACGTCGATGCCTTTCGTCACGTGGCCGAACGCGGCGAAACCCTGTCCATCGGGCTGTCGTTTGCCCGCAAAATCGAGCGCCGGCTGATCGCCGATCGTGATGAAGAACGAACCGGTTGCCGAGTTCGGTGTGCTGCGAGCCATCGAGAGCGTGCCGTCAGAGTGGCGCAAGCCGGTCACGTTCGTGCGCTCGAGTGGAATCTCGGGAAACCCCTGTGAGCGTTTCTCGTTGGCAATCCCGCCCTGTATGACTTCGATACGCACGGAGTCGTTGGGCTGATTGGCCATCGTGACGGTGCGAAAGAATGTGCCGCTATCAAACAGGTGTCCGTCGACGTACCGAAGAAAATTCGACACCGTCACTGGCGCCCGCGCGGAGTCGAGCTCGGCATCTATCTCGCCCATCTGCGTGACGATGCGAATGGGGATCGGCTTTGCGCCGGCCTGTGCATTCGCGGCGCGGTTCGCGAGGGCAAGTATCGTCAGGACAACGAATATGGGTTTCGTCACTGTGGTGAGGTGGTTGCGATTAGGGCGATAGAAGCGTGCAAGAAGGACGTGAAACGAAAGCGTCAAAGAAAGCGTGAACGGAGCCGAACGCGGATTTGCGCGGATTTGGCGGATGCACGCGGATTACTCCGATGTACGCATAGATCCGAGATGCGCCTGGCAAGTGCCGGTGCAAGGGGATTCGAAATCTTCATCCATAGTGTGATAGCCCGTACGATATCAACTGTGATGGCCGTACGAACGCCTATCAAACGCGGTCCGCACCAACCCTCACAACGCAGGAGGCCAACAATGATTCGCTGAACGGCCAGGTTCACACGCTTGCGTATCGCCCGCGAACCGCTGAGAATCATGCTCCGTTCATACCAAGGAAGAACTGATCATGTTCCGCACCGTCGAAGACTTTTCAAAGCTGTGGAAAGACGAAACACAGGCGACGCAGCGCACGCTCGCCGCGCTCACCGACGCTTCCCTCGCCCAGAAGATCGAGGACGACCACCGCACACTCGGGCGCATCGCCTGGCATATCACGGTCACCGTCAGGGAAATGATGGAGCGCACTGGCCTCAAGGTCGACGGGCCAGAAGAGCATGATCCGGTGCCCGCATCCGCGAAGACAATCGCCGAGACGTTCGCGCAGTCCGCGCAGTCACTGGCGGATGCGGTGAGGGCCGACTGGACCGACGACACGCTGAAAATGATGGACAACATGTACGGCGACAAATGGTCGCGCGGACACACGCTGCTCTTCTTGATTACGCATCAGGCCCATCATCGCGGACAAATGAACGTCCTCATGCGCCAGGCGGGATTGCGACCGCCGGCAATCTACGGGCCGGCCAAGGAAGACTGGGCCAAGTATCAGATGCAGCCGCCCGCCATCTGAGTCACGACACGCCTTCAAAGTCAATGAACCCACGCGTTGGGTCGGTGCGCGTCAACCGAACGCGCACGCGTTCCCCAACATCCATCCCTGCCTCGCCACGCATGACGCGCCCTTCGGCCGGCGGCGAGAGCAGGCGCACGTAAGTCCCGTCCGCGTTCACACCTGTCACGATCGCATCGAACACAGTGCCGATGCGGTCGGCGAGCAGGAGTGCCGCCGCCGACTTGCGTGCAACACGCTCCACACGATTCGCCGCGTTCTCGCGCTCGGTGCAGTGCGCGGCGATCGTCGCCAACGCGTCGTCAGTGTACGGCGCCGGCGTGCCGGCGATCGCTGCCTTCACGAGTCGCTGCGTCACGAGGTCCGCATACCGCCGATTGGGCGCGGTCGCGTGCGAGTAGTCATGCGCGGCGAGACCAAAGTGTCCTTGATCATCACCGGGCCCCGGCTTGTCGACGACGTACTCGCCGGGACCAAGCAACTTCACGATGCTGAGCGAGAGATCCGCGAATCTCAGCGGATCGGCCTGGCGACGCACGGCAAGAAAGTCCGCGAGTGCCTTCGACTCGGGAATCGCGGGAAGCGTAACACCGTATTGCTTCGCGATATCCACGATGCGACTCCAGCGCTTCGGCTCGCGCACCACACGACGAATAGCGGACCGTTTCTGCTCGGCAAGATATTGTGCGATTGCGACGTTCGCGGCGATCATGAAATCCTCGATGAGATCGCGCGCGCGATTCTTTCGCGTGACAGCAAGGGACTGCACCTTGCCGTTCTGCGCGACAGCCGTTGCCTCGATGGTGTCGAATTCGAGCGCGCCAGCCTGCTGGCGTAACAGCTTCAGCTGTCCGGCAATACGATCCTGCAACCGGAGTTGTGCCTCGAGGCCCGGCGTGCGGGCGGCGATTGGTGGCAGTGGGCCACCTCCCTCGAGCCAGGCGCCCACACTGTCGTACGCCATTTTCGCCTTGTTGCACGCGAGAGCGCGGTAAACGTCATGCGAGTCCGGCGCGCCTTCAGCGGTGAGCACAAGCTCGATGACCAGCACGACGCGATCCGCGTCCTGGTTCAAGCTCGTGAGCCCGGTTGAGATCTCGTGCGGCAGCATGGGGAAGACGTCGACGCCAGTGTAGACCGATGTTGCATTCGCCATCGCATGTCGATCGAGCGCGCTGTCCTTCCCCACGAGCACGTCGACATCAGCGATCCCGATCAGTAGTCGCGCGCGCTTGTCGGGCAACTCTTCCGCATACTCGATCTGATCGAGATCCTTCGACTCGGCGTTGTCGATGGAACTCCACAACAGCGCGCGCAAATCGCGG
>JBDTXZ010000720.1:0-2779 GCA_040005935.1 bacterium
GGCCACTCGCGGAGGCCGTACGATTCGGTTGCACGAGTGACGGTGACACCGATCCCATTTGCCGGTCGAACAAGCGATGGACGCTGGGCGCTGGATATTCGCCTGACTACCGGGGGTATCCCATAAAGCCATTCGCCTCGCTCTACTACTTTCCCCACAGTTTCTATCTGGATCGGGAAGACCTGCTGGGGACGGTCCTGAATTATGCGTCCGTTCTCGGCTACCGCTTCGACGCGCAATTGGAGGAATTCACCCCGTACTCCGCTCGCGATAGCGTTACCGTGTTCCACCCCGCGCGACGAGGCGTGTCGTTCAGGATGGCGCCCTTCATCTCGCCAAATACGGTCCGGATTTCATCGGGCTTTTCGTTCATGCCGTATGAAATCGCGAACGTCGGCGTCTCGTGGCTCACGGAGGGCACGTCAAAGGTCGGCTGGACGGCTGGATGGGGGCTTGGGATGCAGTTTCTCGTCGACAATCACGACTTCCTGCTCGAGGCGCAGAACATGTCCCGACAGGGCGCGTACTCCAGTCACTGGGTCATCTCCACCGCAATGCTGTGGCCCCTTGGGCGATAGCAACAGGAAAGGCAGCGGTGCCAAGGCCTCTGCTGCAGGCGAGCTCTCAGCTCGAGCTCAGCGGCCCGAGGGAACGCAACTCATACGACAGGTATATCTTCACCATGAGAGTGGGAAGGTTGTCATTTGGCCCACTGACCGGATATATTTGTAAGCTGTTCCCGAATCTGTACTTATCGCCAGGCAGGGCTCCCATGAAGACCGATATCCATCCCGAGTACGCCACGGCTACCGTCAAGTGCGCGTGCGGCAATACGTTCGAAACGCGCTCGACGATCGCTGAGATCCACACCGACGTCTGCGCCGAGTGCCACCCGTTCTACACGGGCAAGCAGCGCCTGCTCGATACCGCTGGCCGCGTTGAGCGCTTCCGCCAGAAGTACTTGGCGAAGGACGCGAAGGCCGCACCCGCGGGCGAGACGAAGGAGAGCTGATCCCCTGAGCCTCCGTGACCTGCTGGGCGACGCACTCGCCCGGGCGGCGGAGGTTGAGCGGTTGCTCTCCAATCCAGACACCTTCGGCGACTCCAAACAAGTCGCCGAACTGGGCCGGGAGCACCGCCGCCTCCAGCCGGTTGTCGAGCTGGCGGGCCAGCTAGAGAAGGCCGAGAACGAGCTCGCGGAAGCACGCGAGCTCGTTTCCGTTGTTGACGACCCAGAAATGGCCGCGGAAGCGGCGCGTGAGGCCACCAGCCTACAAGCGCGCATCGCTGACCTCGAGGTCAAACTCAAGCCGGCGCTTCTCCCCCACGACCCACTCGACGATCGCAACGCGATCATCGAGATCAGGTCCGGCACTGGTGGCGACGAAGCCGCGCTCTTTGCCGCCGACCTCTTTCGCATGTACACGCGATTCATCGAGCGCTCGGGCTGGAAACGGGAGACTATCTCGCATTCTGACGGCACGCTGGGCGGCGTGAAGGAAGCGGTGTTCAAGGTGTCGGGCGCGGGTGCCTTCGGGGCGATGCGCTGGGAAAGCGGAGTCCACCGCGTACAACGCGTTCCGGCCACGGAGACGCAGGGCCGCATTCACACGTCGGCGGCTACGGTCGCGGTATTGCCCGAGGCCGAAGAAGTGGACGTGAAGATTGAGGACAAGGATCTCCGCATCGACGTCTTTCGTTCGAGCGGACCCGGCGGGCAGAGTGTCAACACCACAGATAGCGCAGTGCGAATCACGCACTTGCCCACGGGGCTGGTGGTGTCGCAACAGGATCAGAAGTCGCAATTGCAGAACAAGCTCAAGGGAATGGAAGTCCTGCGCGCCCGCCTGCTCGACCTGCGCGTGGCGGAGGCGGAGGCCACACGCTCCAAAATGCGCAAGTCGCAGGTGGGCACCGGTGATCGCTCGGCGAAGATTCGCACGTACAACTATCCACAGAGCCGCATTACCGATCACCGCATCGGCTTCACGACGCACGATCTGTCGGCAGTGATGGACGGTCATATCGAGCCGATCATCGACGCGCTCAAGATGGCCGATGTGGAGGAGCAGCTCGGTGAGTAGGCCCGAAAGGCAGATCCGTCGGCTCGCTCCGCTCGTCAAGCATGACGACGGTGGAATCGAAGGATCTGCTTCTTCGGTTGCCAGTGTAATCGCTCGAATGGCGGCACTGCTACATCCGAGCCTGGGCGAGGAAGCGGTCGCTGAAGCCCGCGACTTGCTCGCGCTGCTCCACGACATGCCGCGTCATTGGCCGACCCTTGCTCGCGATCAGATTCTCGATGCTGCGCACTGCGAAGCCGCCCTCCGCGCCGCTGCCATGCGTGCACTCGGCGCGCCGCAGCAGTATGCCGCCGGCCGCGCGGCCTTCCGGCATCTGACGCTCGACGTCGATGAGCGCGTACTGATTCCGCGTCCGGAAACGGAGCAACTCGTCGAGATCGTCCTCGAGCTCAGCCGCGCCAAACGCGGTGGCGTCGTGGTCGACGTCGGCACCGGATCGGGCGCCATCGCGCTTTCGCTTGCGAGCGAGGGGCGCTTCTCGAAGGTGATCGGCACCGATGTGTCGCTCGACGCGCTCGCAGTCGCAGGTGCGAATGCGGCACGATTCGAAGGCCGGTGGTGTGCAAAGGTCGAGTTGCGGCATGGCTCGCTCCTCGGCCCTGTGTCCGAAAAAGGGCTGTACGCCGTGGTGTCGAATCCACCGTACATTGCGTTCGACGAGGCCGCAGCGCTCCCAGCGAGTGTCCGAGACTGGG
>JBDTXZ010000721.1:0-2778 GCA_040005935.1 bacterium
CGGGGCGCGGCACACGAGGATCCCCGTCGACGACGTGAATCAGCGTCGGCGTTTTCGCGTTCTTGATGTAAGCCGCTGGTGACTGCTTCCACCAATGCTCCATGTCGTCGTAATACATCTTGTCACCCAGGTACCACTGACGAATCCGCTGCGTATCGCTCTCGCCATACATCGAGATCCAGTTGTACACGCCCGCGCCAGTCGAGATGGCCTTGAAGCGATTCGTGTGCCCGAGAATCCAGTTCGACCAATGGCCGCCTGCGCTCCATCCGAGGACGCCCATCTGCGTGCTGTCCACCAGACCCTGTGCGATCAGGTGATCCACGCCGGCCATGATGTCCTGATACCCCTTCGTGAAGTAGTCGCCCTGACTTTCGGTGGCGAACTTCTGCCCGTAGTTGGTGGAGTTGCGATAGTTCGGCATCAACACGACGTAGCCGGCGCCCGCGTACACTTGCGAACCGTAGCCGCCATTGAAGCTCAACACGTCGGCCGCAGCGGGCCCGCCATGAATAGCGACGATGAGCGGATAGCGTTTGCCCGCTTGATATCCGACCGGCTTTAGCAGCACGCCGCCAACCGTTCGCCCATCAGCGGACGTCCATGAGATCTCCTCCGCGTCACCTAACGCGAGCTCACGCGTCCAGGGATTCGCGTCGGTCAGTTGCGTCCACGCGCTGCGTGTTCCGACGTCTCCCACACGCGCGACCGTAAACACGGTGGACGGTGTGTGCGGATCACTGCGAGTGATGAAGATGCGATTCGTCTCTTCGTCCTGCACGGCGCGCACGCTGGCCTTGTCGTTCGTGATTTGACGTACTGTGTTCGCGGCCACGTCGAGTGCCATGACCTGGTCGGTCGCCTTGACGCCTTCGTTGAAGAAGATGGTGCCGGCATCTGCCGACCAGAATCCAACGGTGACGTCTCCGTCGAAACCGGCGCCGAGTTTCTTCAATGGGCCGCCTTTCGCGGCGACGTCGCGGACATACACGCGACGATTGTGCATATACACGAAGTCGTCCGGCGCAGAGAACGCGATCGTCCGGCTATCCGGCGAAAAACTGATGCTGCTTTCCGCGATATCAGTGTTCGTCGTCAGTCGCTCGATCTGGCCCGTCGCGACGTTGAGCAGGTAGAGATCCGCGTTGCCTTCCTGCTCGAGGATGTTGCGGTCATAACGATTGGCCGAGATGCCGTGATAGCCGATCCACTTTCCGTCGGGCGATACGGTCAGGTCGCCAACGCTGACGGAGGTGTCGCGCGTGAGTCGCGTGGTGCGCTTCGTGTCGACGTCGAGCGCCCACAAACTCGACACCGGAGTTTCCATGTTGCGAATGCGAACGTCGAACCGCTTCTCGAGTCGCAACTTCGCATCGGGGTCCACGGTGTCGGCCGTCGCGAAGTAGATGCGCCTGGAGTCCGGCGCCATGCGCCAAAGCCCAACGCCGCTCGGATGACGCGTGAGCTGGACTGGCCGCGCCGAGTCACCCGCGATAAGTCCGGCAATCGGTGCGGCGTAGAGTTGCTCCTGCGTCGCGACGCCGGATCGGTAGACGAGCCATTGTCCGTCCTTGGAGAAGGCGTACGTCGACACGCCGTCGCGGGCGTCGGTGATCTTGCGCGCTTCACCACCGTCGGGACGCATGAGATACAACTGGGATGTCGCGCTCCCCATACCGCCGCCAACCGCAGCGGGGAAGTACGGTGCGCCCGGTCCAGTCAACGGCAGTGCGCCGCCGCGCGATGCACTCGACGCCGCCGGCGCGTCGCGGTCGGAGACAAACACGAAGAACTGTCCGTCGCGCGACCACTGGGGCGCCGATTCGCTCTTGTCCGCGGTGTAGGTAAGGCGCCGAGTGCTGGAGACGCCCTGCTGTGTCCCGACGAGATAGATGTCTGTTTGGCGTCGCGCTTCCTTCCAGTCTGGCACACTGAGCGTATACAGCGCCCATTTGCCATCCGGGCTCGGCACCGGCGTCCCGATTTGCCGCATGTTCTGGACGTCGAGCCAGTTCATGGGCCGCGGTGCGCTTCTCGTCGTCGGCGCCGCGACGGCGGTGGCCGTCTCCTGGGCGGACAATGTGGTTATGGCGGTGCAGGACAGCGCCACGAACGTGGCGATCGCGGTGGCGCGCAGCAGGCGGGAATTTGTCATCGTCGGAACGCTGAGAGAGGAATGGCAGGTCTAGCGACAATTGCCGTAGCATGGGAGCGCAGCGTCGCTACCGCCAGATAGGTCGCGGTTTGATTCAGCAACGTTGTCGTCATGGGCGCAGCGAAATTGCTGTCGTCCTGAACCGCAGGCGAAGGACCTGCACGTGCCGTTGCAGCTGAGGCGAAGGGTGGTTTCACTAGTCCGTGCAACACCTCCATGTCCAGATCGCAGCCGATCGATTCACTCGGTGCGTCTGCCTTCCGGGGGCGCACCGTAGGTCTGTGCCTACCACGGAGTAATCCGCGGGCATCCGCCAAATCCGCGTACATCCGCGTTGGAGTCGTTGTCGTCGTCGAAGTGTTGTGGATGTTGCCTTTGCAACTGCCCTAACGCGGATGAACGCGGATGAACGCGGATGAACGCGGATGTGGCGGATCGACGCGGATCCTCGGCGACGCTCCTCTGTCCGCTCGCCTCCGGTGAGCGCGCGTTGGATCGCGTGGCCGAGAGAGTACCTCGGAGGCTCTTTTAAGGTGGACAACTGAGCCGAGGATGCCGAGACGAGAGGCTTAGGATGACGAGTACCGCCTACGCTCGCACGTCCAGCGTCGCGCCGTTTGACG
>JBDTXZ010000722.1:0-2773 GCA_040005935.1 bacterium
GTTCACGCTTGGCTCGTGGCAGCTGGTGGAGACAACCGCATCCGGCGCGGACGTCGCCAACCGCGCGTTCACGGTGCCTTCCAGTGGAGCGGCGACGTTCACAGGATCGGTCGCTGGCTGGAAATCCTCGTCGGCAAATAGCCGCGCGGCGCGACAATCAACGGCGTCAAAATCGGTATCGATCCTCAGCGATACGTTCGCCATTCCGCAACTGGCACGAACGCGCCGCGTCTGGCTCTACCTTCCACCCGACTACGCGACGACGACGAAGCGGTACCCTGTGATCTACCTGCACGACGGGCAGAACGTTTTCGACGCCGCGTCGAGTTTCGCGGGCGAGTGGGGCGTCGATGAGACATTGGACCAACTACACGAACGCGGCGATTGGGGCGCAATTGTCGTGGCGATTGATAACGACGCCAAGCATCGCCTCGATGAGTACGATCCGTGGATCAGCGCAAACACCAAATACGGCGGCGGAGAGGGTGACGCCTATGCCGACTTCCTTGCGCACACGCTCAAGCCATTTGTCGACGCGCAGTTCCGGACGCGCGCAGACAGACTCAACACCGCAATCGTGGGCTCGAGCATGGGCGGCCTCATCTCGCTTTACGCCGCGCTCAAGTATCCCGAAATATTCGGTAAAGCCGGCGTCTTCTCCTGCGCATGCTGGATCGCCGAGTCGCAGTTACTCGCGTACGCGCGCCGCTCGGCTCCGCTGCGGCCGCTTCCGCGCCTGTATTTCGTAAGCGGAGAGCGGGAAACGGACTCTGGCCAGCCGGCGACCGAACAGCGTCATGTCGTCGACACACTACGCGCGGCCGGATTTCCGCTTGACAGCGCGCTAAGGTCGCTCACTCCCACGGACGGAAAGCACGCGGAGTGGTTCTGGAAACGGGAGTTCGAAGGCGCGTATCGGTGGCTATTCCCAGCACCCAGTGGGCGATAGGGAGGCATGCGTTGTCGTCCTGAGCGTATCGAAGGACCGGTGCTTGCAACCGGTGGACGCAACACTATCGTGATATGTCATCCCGCATGAGCGGAGCGAATGTCGGGATCTGCTTTTCGTCCAGGCGCGGGCCTGCTTCGCGGGAATCGTCCGGTGGATCCCGACACTCGCTCGCTGCGCTCGCTCCCGCGGGATGACAGGGTGTTGCGTCGACCGGTTGAAACCGCCCCCACACCTGTGCGCAACGAGACGTGCAGGTCCTTCGCTATGCGTCAGGGCGGCAAGGAGCTAGCGACTCGGTCGGAGCGATCCTGCATAGGCCGCCACCGCGATCATGTCGTCGATGCTGAGCTTCGATACTGCAGACTGCATCGGCGCACTCGTCCGATGTCCGGTCTTGAATCCGTAAAGCTGACGAAACAGGTACGTGGGCGACCGTCCTGCGATCGGCGGAACGACTCCAATGCCGAGAAGACTTGGACCATGGCACCTGGTGCAGGTCGTCACCGGATTCTTGCTCGGCGCAGTCGCGATCTTGCGGCCGGCAGCAATGCTCCCGGGCGGTACGTAGGCTGTGAACGTCGTTGCGGCATCTCGCAGTTCATGACGCTCAAGGTCCTCTGTAACTTCGATGATGCGATGGCCTAGCGCCTCCGTGTCCGAGCCCGGACGCACCGCGTAGAGGCCACCTGCTTCATACGTCGTCGGGACCTCGGCACGCTCCACCACCTTGAACCGCGGCTTTGCCTTCATCCGCGAGAAATAGCGCGCCGCCTCAGCAAGATCAGCGTTGGTGATGCTGTCGGCAGCATCCGTCATTCGCGCGCTCGGACCCCATCCATTCACGGCAGGTTGCCTGGTACGCGCGCGAATCGCGGCGACCTGGCTGACGATGTAGCTCGCTGGGAGGCCCGCGATCGTCGCATTCTCCGCGCGCCCCTGCCCATCCGGCAGGTGGCAGTACCCGCACGCCCACACGACCCCAGGCCTTCCATGCGCGACACTCTCCGGCAATCGCGCGTGCGACTCGGGGTACCAATCCGGCGGCGCGTACGTGTTCTTCACCTGCGACATCGTGAACGTGCGCGTACTGTGCGGAAGCCGCAGCAGCGTCACTGAATCGAAGGGCGCTCTGGCAACCTTCAGGTCTGCCGACGAACCCGGAAACGCCCACTTTGGAATATCGGCGGCGGCCGGTGCAGCCTGCGCGTGCGACATGGCGCTCACTGAACCCATCATGAGCGCGACGACTCTTAGATAAGCTCTCATGACGCGAGCTCCTTCAACGCACTGACAAAACGGTCCAACTCGGCTGGCGTCGTAAAGACCTGCGGAGTGATGCGAGCGCCATGCACATTCGCCGTATCGATCGCCACCGTCCACACCTTGTACTTCTCCAGGAGGGTTTTCGCGAGAGCGGCCGGCGTCATCGTCGCGATGCCCACGTTCGCGATTGCGCACGAGCGTCGGGGGTCCGTCGGCGTATTCAGCACGATGTTCGGCGTGCCGCGGACTCGGCTCGTCCAGTAGTTCTGCAGGTAGCGCAGTCGGGCTTCCTTGCGCTCGGTGCCGATGCTGTCGTGAAAGACGATTGCGTTCTCGATCGCGAGGTCCGTGTGCACGGGATGCGTTCCGGTGTGATTCAATTTCCGAATGTCGGTGTCGGCCATGCTCGCGTCAGCGAACACGGGCCAGAGTTTAGGGATCTTGTCGGATCGGACGTAAAGAATGCCCGCGCCGAGCGGAGTGCCAAGCCACTTGTGCAGGCTGGCGCCGTAATACTCGCACGCCAGGTCGGGGATCTTGTAGTCGAACTGCGCGAAC
>JBDTXZ010000723.1:0-2760 GCA_040005935.1 bacterium
AGCGTCGGATAGCGCTGAATGCGGCGCGCCGTATCGGCGGCAAGTTTCGCGAGATGCTCAGGACGCAGCAGCTCGAAGAGGTCTGCGTCGCCAGCGAAGAAGCGAGTGACTGCGCTGTTGAAGTCTGGCGATACAGCGAAGATCACGCGGTCCAGCTTGGCGCGACCGCGATAGTTCGCCGTATCTGCAACGAGCTCGATGCGAGCGCCCGGTTCCCATTTGGCGAGACGAAAGCGTCCCGATCCAATGCCGCGCCGACCGACCTCGGCATCCTTGAGCTTCGCAGCCGGCGTGTTGCCCAGCACGTGTTCGGGGACGATCGACACATTATACACGAGATCGTAAAACTGGTCAGGCGTATGCTTCTTGAACCACGCGACAGCCGTGAGTGAATCGCGCACCGATATCGAATCGATATTCGTGACGAGCGGTGCGGCTGGCGAGGCGAAGGCAGGATCCTTGATGAGATTGAGGCTGTAGCGCACATCGCTCGCGCGCACGGGAAGACCGTCGTGCCACTGTGCGTGCGGATTGATGTGAAACGCGATCGACATCGAATCGGGCGCCCAATCCCACCGTTCGGCGAGCTGCGGCTTGAAATCCTTGTCGCCGATCGAGTTGAGACTGTTGCCGATATCGGCAAGCCGATCGTACAGCAGGTCCGTGACCTGGCGGTCCTGAATCACGGTGATCAACGGAGGCAGCATGGTGCTGGCGTCGCCAGCGGTGGCGATCACGAGCGTTCCGCCGATATCCGCCGGACCAGCGGTCTTTGCGTCCTCGACGCCCTTACATGCGGCCACCGTGAACAACGCGAAGATCAGAGGCGCGGCGAAGCCGGCTTGTCGAGGAGTAACGCGAAGGGAGCGGAGCATGGTCGTCGGCAGGGAGAAGTGGGCAGCGTGAACGATGAGCGAGCGGCATCACGCGGTCAAGAATGACTCTCGCGCGTATTTGACGTCACCGTCGCCACGTCCACGCTTCGTCAAGGTAGTGCTCGACGAACGACGACGTGTCAACGTGTTCGAACTCGGCAGTGGTGAATGCCGAGGCGTGGGGGTCTTCAATACGGCGCACGGCACGCAGGAGCGCGTCATGCATCTCGAGCGCGGATGGAGCGCGGCCGAGGATATCGCGCAGTGTAGCGGGAGGTGGTGGAACCTCACCGGGCTCTCGCATCACCTGTGGAATGATGGCCTGATCGTCGTCGATGAGAATAGACCCGTGCTGAAGCAGCGCGCCGTCGTCACGCCATTGTGCGCTGCCAACGAGCTTGCGATTCCCGACGACGATTTCCCCAAACGACGGCTCGGCGAAGCAGGGCACGTCGGTTGGTGGCAAGGAGCGAGACGTCGGGCGAGCGACCGTTGCCGAGACGCCGAGGTTGGAGAGGGCGGCGAGCAGCAGGGTGTTCACGCGGTTATACACGAACGCAAGACTTTCTGCCGGGCGCACAGGCGCGGTGATGCTGTACGTGATCTCACGATGGTGCAGCAGGGCCCGACCGCCGGTGGGCCGTCGCACGACGGAGATTCCTCGGCGAGTGAGCTCGGCGTCGAGATAGACGTGGCGTGCGCGCTGGTTGCGTCCGAGTGAGAGGACGGGCGCGTTCCACTCGTAGACTCGCAGCACCGTTTCTCCAGTCTGTCGCGCGCGCGCCATGAGCGCGTGATCGAGCGCCATGTTGGCTGGCCCATCGAGGGGCGGGGAATGCAACACGCGCCAGCGCACGAGTCGGGACGTTAATTTGGGTGGGCTTGGGCCTGCGCTTGACCCCGAACATAACTTTGTGGACTGCCCGCCACATTCCCCGACGCATCTACCGACGCGTGTGCACGCGTCTCAAGGGTCCCCATGACGACGCAAAACCGGTCCGTGCCCCTGACGACCGCCGATTCGTTCGTTCCTCGCCACGTCGGTCCGAGCGCGAGTGATGTCGCCTCCATGCTCGCCACGGTCGGATATCCTTCGCTCGACGCACTGATCGATGCGACGATTCCTGAAGCAATTCGCTTGCGCACACCGCTCGCGATTCACGCCGGCGCGAGCGAGCACGAGGCGCTTGCGACGCTGCGCGCCCTGGCGGTGAAGAATCGCGTCTTCCGCTCGTACCTCGGCTACGGATATCACGACACGCTTACGCCGCCCGTGATCCAGCGAAATATCCTGGAGAATCCGGGCTGGTACACGGCCTACACGCCCTATCAGGCGGAAATCGCGCAAGGTCGTCTCGAGGCGCTGCTCAATTACCAGACCATGGTGATGGACCTCACGGGTCTGGATATCGCGAATGCATCGCTGCTCGACGAAGGCACGTCAGCGGCCGAGGCGATGTTCCTGGCCTATCAGTCCAAGGGCAGCGACGCGAAGAATACATTCTTCATCGACGCACGCTGCCATCCGCAGACGATTGACGTCGTGCAGACGCGCGCGCATGCGCGAGGACTGGCAACGACGATTGGCGATGCCGAAGCGTCGAGCATCGGTGCCGACGTATTTGGTGTGTTGCTTCAGTATCCCACGACGGACGGCGCGGTAATCGATTATCGCGATACGTGCGCGAAGGTCCATGCAGGCGACGCGCTGGTCGTCGTGGCTGCGGACTTGATGAGCCTCGTGCTCCTGGCGCCACCGGGCGAGTGGGGCGCGGACGTGTGCGTCGGCAACTCGCAGCGCTTTGGCGTGCCGCTGGGGTACGGCGGGCCGCACGCCGCGTTTTTCGCCACACGGGATGAATTCAAGCGGCAGCTTCCCGGGCGG
>JBDTXZ010000724.1:0-2752 GCA_040005935.1 bacterium
CCGTAGGGCTTCCCTAGGCATGCTCGCATCAACTGCGCTTCGATGTTCGACTGCGCTGCAGTGACCGTTCACCGTTCACCGTTCACCGTTCACCCAAGCCGTCAGCGGTCATCGGTCAGCCGTCCGCGGTTCAGTACCTGTCGCCGCTCGCGCTGGTGTACTCCTGGCCGAACTTGTTCTTGTGTTGCACGAACCGATAGCCTCGCGCGTCCAGCTGTACGGTGCCAAGTGCCGCGCCGGTTGCACCAACCACCAGCGGTCGTGGAGGGGCACCAGTGGCCCGGTCATGCCACACATGCACGACATAATTTCCCGCAGGCACTCCGCTAATCGAGAATCGCCCGTCTTCGCCGGCCTGCGCGTAATACGGCGTCTTGATCACCATCACATAACCCGTCATCCGCGGATGGATGTTGCAATAGATCGGAAAGACGCCAGCTTCCTTGAATGTCTGGTCCTTCGTCCGGCCACGAGGAAAGACACCAGTGTCGAACGCTCCATCAGGCGCCTTCGAGAATACATTGTGGCTGAATGAATCCGTATTTGGAAATTCAACCTTGCTGCCCTCGGGCACTACGCGCACGCGCGGCGAAAACTGTCGTCCTTGCAGTTGAATGGTCGTCGTGGTGGGCGACGTACGCGCGCGCGCGTTGCCAGTCAGCTCCAGCCAGACGATGACGTCAGCAAGGTCCTCGGACTGCTCTCCCGCTCGCTCCTGCAGGCTCACCTGACCCGACACCGCACCCTGCGCGAATACCGTTGGGGCAGCAAGCACGAGCACCAACGCGGAACTACGTATGACAGCACTTGTGTTGAACATCCCTCTCTCCCCGTGCATGACATCATGACCGCACTCACCGCAGCGGCGTATGTGAACAGTGTGTCCGCACGGGCCAGAGCGTCAAGCGCCGCGCTCATCATCGGCGCACTCTTCGCTCTCACTGCGACTCCCGCACCCGCCTTTGCGCAACTCGCCCAGCGCGATTCCGCCCGCGCCGCGGCAGACTCCCTCGCGGCTCGCCTCCGCCGCGCCGAAGAAGCGATCGCGGTGCTCCAGCAGCAACTGGGCGAGCAAGCCGCGTCGGGCGTCAGCACGCGGAGCCGCATGCGTCTCGAGTTCAACGGCCGCGTCCTCGTGCATGCATTCCGGAACAACCGGCGCGTCAACAACGCCGATGATCCGCAATTCGTTCGTCCCGACTCCGCCTCCGTGCTTCCTGTCGCAGCACTTGGCCTCGCCATTCGCCAAACGACACTCGGACTCATCGTGAACACGCGCGACGTACTCGGCGGACGTTTCGTTGGCGATGTCGACGTGGATTTCTATGGCGGGCAGCAGCCCAGCAGCGGAGGACGCACCTTTCCCCTGCTTCGCATTCGAACGGCGCGCGGCGCGGTGAAGTGGACGAATGGCGAGTTGATGATCGGCCAGGAGTCGCCCCTGATTGCGAGTCTCAGCCCAATCAGTCCCGCGGCCATCGGCACGCCAGGGTTCGTGACCGCCGGGAATCTCTGGTTATGGCTGCCGCAGCTTCGTGCGAGCGTCGAGACGGGTGGCCCCTTGAGTTTCGGACTTCAGGCAGCAATTCTGGCCTCAACAACGGGAGACGCGGTTGGACTCTTTGACACCGATGCCGATGCGGCGGAGCGTTCGGGACGCCCCGCGAGCGAAGCGCGGTTCAGTGTGAAGTGGGGAGCGGACGATCATCCGAGCGAAATCGGTTGCGGCGGTCACGTCGCGTGGGTGGCCGTGCCGAGCGCGCTCGCGCGAACGGACGCTCTCGCCTGCGACGCGCGCGTTGTGCTTGGGCCAATCGAGTTTCGGGGCGAAGCCTACACGGGGCACGGCCTGCGCGGACTAGGTGGCGGCGGAATTTCGCAGAACGTGTCGCGCACCGGCAATCCGCTCGAAGACAGCGGCGGATGGGGCCAGGTCAACGTGGACGCAACATCAATGGTGCGCGCCGGAGCAGGTTGTGGCGTCGACGAGCCGCAGGAGAGCGGCGTCATCCCGGGTGGTCGCCTGCGCAATCAATCATGTGCGGGCTACACGATCATTCGTCCGGGCGGGCCGCTGTTTGTGGGTGCGGAGTATCGACGAATCGAGACGCGCTACGCGAGCGGTTCGGTGGCGAACAACCACCTCAATCTCTCGTTTGGATTTGAGTTCTAATTCTCATCCCGCACGAATGAGCGAAGCGAGCGAGTGCGGGGATGACAAGGCGCCTCACCTCGACAACGCCTCGGCCGACGGTTCGACCGGACGACGCGGCGCCACCGGTGGCTCGGCGGTTGGAGGCAGAATAAGGCGGAACGTGCTCCCCTTCCCCGTCTCCGACTCGATCTCCAGCACGCCATTCAGCATCTCGGCCAACCGGCGCGAAATCGGAAGGCCGAGCCCAGTGCCTTCAGTCAACTGCGTCTTGCCGAGTTGTACGAATTCGTCAAAGATCTTGTCGCGATCGGCGGGCGCGATGCCCTCGCCCTGATCGACGACCTCGAGCGTCAGCCCGCCACCCTCGCGCGGTATTGAGCGCACGCGAATCGGCTTGCCGCCCCCGAACTTGATGGCGTTCGAAAGAAGGTTGAGCAGAATCTGGCGGAGCCGGCGCGGATCACTGATGATCTTGAGCTGCTCGCCCGCGTGTTCGATCGACAGCGACGAGCCGTATTGATCGGCGAGCGGCCGCACGGTGACGAACAGGTCGTCGATGAGCGCGGGGAACGCCACGGGCTGCAGGCGAAGGTCGAT
>JBDTXZ010000725.1:0-2749 GCA_040005935.1 bacterium
CCATCACGACCCAGTATTCGTTCGTCGACGTATAGATCGTGGAAACCTGCTTCTGGCCGAAGGCGTCGTACAGCGTGTTCTCGATTTCCGACGCCGAGACGCCGAGTCGTCCGGCCTGTTCACGATTGATGTCAACGGTGACCTGCGGATTCTCGATGAGCAGATCACTCGTGACATTCACGAGTTTGGGCAACTGCCGCAGTCGTGCTTCGAGCGCCCGCGCGGACTGGTTGAGCGTGGTGATGTCGCCGCTGAGCAGCGTGTACTGATACAGGCTCTTCGACGCCAATCCGCCAATGGAAATGGCAGGTGGATTCTGCACGAACACGGTAATGTCCGGCACCGCCTGTAACCTCTGGATGAGGTCTCGGGCGATCTGGTCGGAGCTTCGCTTTCGCTCGCTCAGCGGCTTGAGATCGATCGTGAGTTGACCCTGGTTCGCGGCCGGTGTCGTCCCCACGGCCGACGTGACCGATCGCACGTCAGGATCTTCCGCCACGACAACCGATACGCGTTGCTGCGCGGTGATCAACGCGTCGAACGACACGCCCTCCGATGCCTCGGTTGTCGCGAGGAGCTGACCAGTATCGTCGGTGGGGAACAGCCCTTTCGGCGCGATGACAAACAGCACGCCGGTAAGAACGAGAATCACGAACGAGAACACCAATGTCGTGCGGCGGCGCGCCATGACCCACGCAAGGCTGTCCTCGTATGACTTGAGCCAACGCTCGTACATGCGCTCGGTGGCCTTATAAAAGCGCCCCTGATCCTTACCGTGCGTCGAGCGCAGGAATCGGCTGGCCAGCATCGGGGTGAGCGTGAGCGATACGACGCCCGATACGAGGATCGCGACGCCGATGGTCACGGCGAATTCGTGGAACAGCTTGCCGATGATCCCGCCCATGAACAGAATCGGGATGAACACGGCGGTGAGCGAGAACGTCATCGAGAGAATGGTAAAGCCGACTTCGGCCGCGCCATCGAGCGCCGCCTGCATGCGCGTCTTCCCCATTTCCAGATGTCGCACGATGTTCTCGAGCATCACGATCGCGTCGTCGACGACGAATCCGACGGCGAGCGTCAGCGCCATCAACGAGAGATTGTCGAGGCTGTAATGCAGCATGTACATCACCGAGAACGTGCCGATGATGGACATCGGCAGCGCGAGACTCGGGATGATTGTCGCGGAGAGATTGCGAAGGAACAGGAAGATGACCAGCACGACGAGCACGAGCGTGATCTCGAGCGTAAACGTTACGTCGTGCACTGATTCCTGAATCGTGACGGAACGATCGTACAGCACCTCGACGTTCACCGACGGCGGGATGTCTCCCTTCACCTTGGCCAGCGCCGCCTTCACCCGCTCAGCGACAGCGACCGTGTTGGTTCCGGGTTGGCGCTGAATGGCCAGCACGATCGAGCGCGACTTGCCGTACCAGCTGGCCGTCTTGTTGTTCTGGACGTCGTCAGTCACGCGGCCGATTTCACTCAGGTGCACCGGCGCGCCATTGCGATATGACACAATGAGATCGCGGAACTCGTCGGCGGTCTGGAGCTGACCGGTCGCCTGCACCGTGAGGGCTGTCTTCGGACCCCAGAGGACACCCGTCGGCAGGTTGACATTCTGGCTCGCGATCGCGTTGGCGACGTCTTCGAGCGCGAGGTTACGCGTGGCCAACTGCGACGGATCGAGTTGGACGCGCACGGCGTATTTCTGCGCGCCAAAGACAAGCACCTGCGCCACGCCGCCAACCGTCGACAATCGCTGGGCGATGGTCGTCTCGCCATACTCGTCCAACTGCGACAGCGGGAGCTGGTCCGATGTAAGCGCTAGCGTGAGAATCGGTGCGTCAGCAGGATTGGTCTTCTGGTACGATGGCGGGAGTATGCCCTGCGGAAGTCCGCGCAACGTCTGCGTAATCGCCGCCTGCACGTCCTGCGCGGCCGCATCGATGTTGCGATCGAGCGAGAACTGAATGACGATCTGCGTCTGCCCCAGGCTCGACGTCGACGTCATGTTGTCGACACCGGCGATGGTCGAGAACTGTTTCTCGAGCGGCGTCGCCACGGTGGCCGCCATCGTGGCGGGGCTCGCCCCCGGCAGGATGGCGTTCACGCTGATAGTCGGGAAATCGACGTTCGGCAAATCGCTCACGGCGAGCTGCTTGTACGCGACGATGCCGAAAAAGAGAATCGCTATCATGACGAGTGTCGTCATGATCGGGCGTCTGATGAAGAGCGTCGTGATGTTCATCTCGTTTCCGCGTCAGTCGCCGGAGGCGAGGGAAGGCTGATCGGCCGCAGGCGTCTCGCGCGACGACCACGGCAAGCGACTCGCGACCCTGCCAAGCCAGCTTTGCAGGTCGTCGAGGTAGGTGTAGAACACCGGCGTGACATACAGCGTCACCATCTGCGAAAACGCGAGGCCACCGACGACCGCAATACCGAGCCCCCGCCGCGACGATGCGCTCGCGCCGACGCCGATCGCGATTGGCAGCGTGCCCACAATGGCGGCGACGCTCGTCATCATGATGGGTCGAAAACGAACCATCGCTGCCTGCACGATGGCGTCCGCGGGAGTCGTATGTCCCGCACGTTCCGTTTCGACGGCAAAATCGATCATCATGATCGCATTCTTCTCGACGATGCCGATGAGCATGATGACACCGACATAACCATAGACGTCGAGCTGTTGCCCAAAAACAAACAACGCGAGCAGCGCACCGAACGCGGCGAAGGGCAGTCCCGT
>JBDTXZ010000726.1:0-2744 GCA_040005935.1 bacterium
GTCGCATCCCGCAGCGCGCGCCTTGGCTTCGTCCCCGGTCATGGCGTGCGCGGTCAGTGCGATGATGGGAATACCGCGCGTTGCCGGTGCCGCCTTGAGACGTCGCGTTGCTTCCCATCCGTCCACGACGGGGAGGCTCATATCCATCAGTACGATGTCCGGCATTGTCTCTGTGGCCATCGACACGCCTTCGGCGCCATCACGGGCGATCGACACCTCGTACCCCCGGCGCATGAGACGACGCGACAGCATGTCGCGATTCAACTCATTGTCTTCGACGATCAGCACCCGCGGCATTCAGTCACTCTCGAATCCAATGTTGATAGCCCGCGACGCGAAGCGCTGGAGTCATTTTGCACGCCGCGGTTTGGCCACGCAAGGTCCGCGGCCGCGGTGTCGCGGTCGCGGCGCCGCCACCCTCGTTTGCTTGTTCCGACATCGCCCTCGAGCATCCGGAATGCTGACCATTGCCGTTAGTTCCGCGGCTGCACTGCACGGGCAGACCTGCGCTGCCATGGCTCACGGTAGTATTTTACGACGTTGTTACCCTCCGTCCAAAATCATGCATCGAATTGCTGTCATATCGCTTGGCCTCGCGTGCGTGGCCACGAACGCGCGCGCCCAGGCTCGGCTGCGAGAGTATCGCCCTGAGGTCATCGTTACGGTGCCCAACGTAGCAGGCGTCGACGTCAAGTTCCTGGTCGACGAGCGGCTCGACATGAGCACGCACGCGACCAATGAAATCATCGTCGGCGCCGGACTGCAGTCGCCACAATTCCACCGCGCCAGCGCAGCAGTCGAAGTTCGGTACGTCAAGGCGCTGAATGGCGCGGTCGAGCATCGCTATGTGCCCACGCTGTATACCAACTTCGCGCTCCCAGGCGGCTTCGACCTGCGTAACCGCGACCGGCTCGATTTGCGCGCGGCGAACGGCGGGTGGTCGCGCCGCTATATCAATCGCTCCGCCATCGGTCACGACGTGAGCGTACTCGATCGCGCGATCTTTCCGTACGTGCAATCGGACCTGTACTACGACACCCGCGTCGGATACTTGAACCGCCGCGACTGGACCGTGGGTGTCCGCGCGCCACTCACCAGCGGTTCGAGCATCGATCCGTTCGTGGCTCGGTCCAGCGACACGAGTCGTCTGCCGCATCTGGGCTTCACCGCTGGAGCAGTGCTTCGGGTCACGCTGTAGCGCCGCGAATCGTCACGCAGGCGGCCGGCCGCCACCGCCCCGACCGCCGCGTCCACCACCGTCGCCGCCGTCGCCACCAAACCCGCCCAAACCACGATCTGGCGGAACCGTCTTGACGGCCTCCGGCAACTTGGCCAACTGCTCTGCCGTCAACGCCGCCTGAAGATCTTTCACGGACTTCTCGGCGAGCTTTCGCGCTTCCTGCGTCTTGCCCTGCATCCGCGCGCCAATCACCTGCGGATCCGGCGCCGTTCCCGCACCAGTGAGCACATCCGCGAGCTCCTCGGCAATCTTGTCCGCCTTCACCGCGATGTCCTCGGACAATGCCTTGAGGTTCGTCTTCTGCGTCTCCGTCAGCGCGAGCTTCAGTGAATCGTCGAGCGCGATCGTGCGCAGGAACGGGTTGGGAACCAGACGCGCTAGTCGCGTCTTCCACTGCTCCTTCGAAAGTGGCTTCCCATCGGGTCCCTGCCCGAACATGCGCCCGATCTGCTGCCGAGCGGGATCCTGACCGACCGTCAGGCGTCCCGTTAGTCCAATCTGGAAAGGAACACGGAACGCACTGTTCGATGCGTTCGGCGTGCCGAAATGCTCGTTGACCTGATACTTGAACTGCTGCGTCGCCGCGTCAAAGCCGCGCACATATAAAAGCGTACGATCTGCAATGACCGGCTGTCCCCAACCGTGCAGGTTGTCGCCGTGCAGCAACTGGTCGAGACCCACAAGGCTGTTCTGCAATTGGATTTGCAGCGCTAACCGGCGTGCAAGTCCGAATGCATCGGGCTTGAGATTGAGTTGCAAATCCAGCGAGGGCGTCCACGGCACGGAGCAGCTGTTCCGCGAGGCAACATGTCCGAGCTGCGATTGCAGGCACTCGCTCACGCGTGACGGCGAGTTCGCGAGGACGCGAGAAATACCATTCGCAACCGCCGTGTCACTCGTCGCCTGCGGATTGAAGATGAAGGCGCGATCGTTTCGCGAACCGTCACCATTCACGTCGCCACCGACGATCGGCGTGTAGCGCTGCCCTGCGGTCAACCGCCCAATGGCGGTGACGTCCAGCCATGCGCGCGCCGGGAAGGTCATCGTTCCCAGCAGCGAATGCCGACGCTCGAGATCCGACGTGCCCCACTGCACGATATTGGGATTGCCCGCTGTGGACGCACCACCAAAGCCGCCGCCCCCGCCGCCACCCCCGCTGAAGCCGTTCTGTTGATCGCGGGAGCGGAGGAACGTGTACGACGCATTGAGGGTGATGCCCTGAAGCGTTACACCGCCCGTCGACACAGTGACCTGTGACGAAAGGGAGTGCAGCTGAGACGTGAGCTCCGTAACGCTCCCGTACTCGGAATGCAGACGAGAGGCGGTGATGCTCGTGGCCCCAGTCGTCGAAATGATCGAGGTCGGCGCGCTGTAGACCGGACGTCCATCTTCGCCGGCGAGCGTGAACTTGGGTGTCGCATCGAGATTGAGGTCGTGCGAGCCGGTCTGGTTGATACCGTACGCCAGCGAACCGTCGATGCTGAAGTTGTAGCGCTGCAAATAG
>JBDTXZ010000727.1:0-2743 GCA_040005935.1 bacterium
CGATTCATCGGTACCACCGATTCGGCACTGATCGCCGTTGCATCCGGCCGGCAAGGCGCGCGGCTCCGGGCAGCGCGTGCGGACTCGGCGCGTCGTGCCGATGCTGTGCGCATCGAGCAGCTGGCGCTGGGACTGCCTACCGGCGTTGCGTTGGTGTGGGACACGTTGCCTTCCATTCGGCGTGACTCGTTGGCGGGTGTGCTGAAGGCGTCTGGGTTTCTTACGGGCAACGTGAAAGAACTTGGCGTCGACGCAACGGTGAACGGTTCTGGCCTTGTTGCGCGTGGGAATTCAGTGGCTCGTTTGATGGGTCACGTCTCGTCCGCTAACGTTCGCGATCGCGGGGTACCGCTCGAGTTTCGCGCGGATGCAGAGGATGTACAGACCAACGGGCTCGCCTTCGAGCAGGTGCGGGCCGAGGGCGCATGGAAAGACAAACAGGTCACAGCGAATCTTCGCATTCGTCAGGATTCGCTCGTGAGCTACGAGGCGCTCGGCAGCTATGCGAGCGCCGAGAAGGGCGTGCATGTCGTGCGGCTTGATTCACTCCGCATGCGCTTCGACACGTTGGTGTGGCGGCTGGCGCATCCGGGCGGCGTACGGTTCGCGAATGGAGCCATCGACATCGACTCGGTCGACTTGCGCAGCTCCGCGCGCGGACGCTTGTACGCCAATGGCGTAGTACCGAAGGATGGCGCGGCTCGGCTCGATGTGGTGGCGGAGGAAGTTCGTGTATCCACCGTGCTTCGCGCGTTGCAGCGCGACTCGATTGCGGATGGCGCTTTCGCCACGTCTCTGCATCTAACGGGAACACGCGTTGATCCTGCAATCGCGGGTCGTGTTACGTTACGCGACGCGAGCTACAAGGGCACTCGCGCGCCGGACGCCGACGTTGACGTCAAGTATCTGACCCAACGGCTCGCGCTCGATGCGGTCGCACGCGACAGTTCAGGACGACGTGTGCTCACTGGTACCGCGTCCCTACCGCTCGATCTCTCGTTCGCGAGCCCTGTGGATTCCAGGAAGCGGGACGGCGCCCTGACAGCCGATGTTGTCTTCGACAGCCTCGCGCTCGCTGCGCTTCCGCTTGAATCGCGGGCATACGATGCCATTCGCGGCATGCTCGTCGCCGATGCGCATCTTCGCGGGAGCTGGAAAGCGCCGAGTTATAGCGGCGCCGGCGCATTACGCGGTGGCGCGATGACCTTCGTCGACGTCGGCATGCGCATCGACGGCGCGGTTGTCGACATTCGTCTCGTCGGCGATTCGTTGCTGCTCGATTCGCTTGTCGCACGCGCGCGCGGCCCGTTGCGCGCGAGCGGGTCTGTCGACATCAGCGATCTGGCGCATCCGTTCGTCCGCATGACGGCGTCTGGGCAGAACGTGCGCGTCATGGATCAGTCGCGCGGCCTGCTGGACGTCGACGCAAGTGTCGTCGCCATCGGCCCGCTGGATGCGCTTCGCGTTACCGGTCGCGGCGAGATGAAGGGGGGCTATCTGGCGCTCAAGCAATTTCGCAAAGACTTGTTGCGCGTAAAGGCGCCGGGCGACCTCGCCACGTTTGCCGTGTTCGACACGGCGGCACCTCCGAACGACGCGCTGAGGGTCAAGGAGGCGCGCGCGCGGAATCGACGCGTAGCGATCATCGCTGACCTGTCTCTCGTCGTCGACCGGGACAATTACTATCGCAACCGGCCCGACGCCAACACGGAATTCTACACGGGGAACAACGAACTCGTCGTCGCGCGCATCGATCAGAGGACAAGTGATCAGTGGGCCGTTGGCTTCGTGCGCATCGGCGATGGTGCCGCGTTTTTCCGGACGCTTGCGTTCGTGCCCGCGCGTGGCTCGTTGACGTTTACGCCGCACACGGGTGCTGTTGGAATTGTGCAGCAAGTGGGCGAGCGCCTGGTATGGGAGCCTGGCAGAGGATCGTTCCCTTTACAGTTCCTCACCGGCGGAACGTCGAAGGCCCCTTCAGTCGGCCTCGAGAGTGGCACTCTCTTTCCCATTCGCGGCCGCGAGCTGAACGGCTACCTCACGCTTGGCCGGCAGACGACGTCGCTCCTTCAGCAATCCGGTTCGTCACTCTCCGGCAGCGAGGGATGGAGTGGACAGCTGAGCGGCGAAACAGGCGCGCTCGCCCATCGCCAGCAGGGCGCGACGGCACTCGGCGTGATCTTTCACGACATCGGCACGGGCGCGACGAAGGAATACGGCCTTGACGCGTTCAGCATGGCGCCGAGTGACGTTCCGACGGAACTGGTTTTTGGGAAGACGGGTGGCGTACGCGGCGCGCTGATCGAAGGGGGACGTTATGTCACAACGGACCGCTATCTCGCTGCGCAACTCCGCCTGACAACGGGGATTCCCGGTATTCGCATGGCGCAGAAATTCGGGACGACGTACCGCCTCGACGTGGGACTTGAACCGTGGTTCTTATTTCGCGCGCCTGAAGAACTGGGGATCACTCATCCCACGAAACGCAGCGGGGCGTTCGGCGCGCTGCTAACACGTATGTGGGAGTTCTAAATTCAAGGCATCCCTCCCTTAGCCTGCTTACACACGGGCTCACGATCACCCGCAGACGCCACGACAAGATTCTGCGCGTTCGCGCCAATGGCAGAACTGAAGCTGGCGATCTGCGTGTGCGTGATTGATGCAGACCAGTAGCCTTCCCGACCACCTTGGTGGGAGTGTTCACACCCGAAGACGGCCGGAACTTGAGCTTCGCGGCTTTCTA
>JBDTXZ010000728.1:0-2740 GCA_040005935.1 bacterium
GGGCCAGGCGAGGGCGACGGCACAGGCCTCCGCGACGACTTTGGCCGGATGCGCGTGACAGGCCGCGCCGACGATCGGTATCTGTTCCGCACGACGCCGTTGCGCAACGTTGAATTGACTGGCCCATACGGTCACGATGGCGCGATTGTCTCGTTGCGCGCGTTCGTCGAGCACTACAGCGACTCCGACAGGAAGTTGATGGAGTTTGATCCTACGCAGTTGGAGTCCGCGCTTCGTCTCACCGTGCAGCCGACGCAGTTGGGCATCCTGGCGCAGCGCGACACGCTGCTCAAGGGCGTGGTGCTCACACCGGACCTCATCGACCGGCTCACGACGTACATGCTGGCGCTCACGGACCCTCAGGCCCGCAACCTGGCGCGGATTGCGCCGTCGCGGCTGCCAGGGAACCGCTCGCTCGCCGCGAGACAGTGAGCGTGCTATCGTTTTAACGCGAACGCTGATGCCCAGACGACGAGTGCGCCCATGACTGTGATCGATCGCGAACGATGGCGACGGCTCGAGCCGTTGTTGGATCACGCACTCGATTTGCCGATCGATGAGCGCGCCACGTGGATGGTCGCGCTGCGGACGACCGATCCCGATGTGGCGGCGGAACTCGAGACGCTGCTTGCCGGCGATGCCGTCGCCGCCGACGACGGATTTCTGTCGCGTCCCATCGAGGTCACACTGGCCGGTCTCGAAATCGGCGCATACACGCTCGAACGTCCACTCGGCCACGGCGGCATGGGCTCGGTCTGGCTGGCACGCCGCACCGACGGGCGCTTCGAGGGACACGCCGCGCTCAAGCTGCTCAACCTCTCGCTCGTGAGCCCATCGGGTCAGGAGCGGTTCCGGCGCGAAGGCTCACTGCTCGCGCGCCTCACGCATCCCGGCATCGCGCGCCTGCTCGACGCCGGCGTAAGCGGGAGCGGACAACCGTACCTCGTGCTCGAGCATGTCGACGGAGAGCGGATCGATGTCTTCGCTGAACAGCGCGGACTCTCCCTCGAGGAGCGTGTTCGTCTCCTGCTCAAGGTGCTCGACGCAGTTGGCCACGCGCACGCCAACCTCGTCGTGCACCGCGATCTCAAGCCGTCGAACATTCTCGTCACTGCGGACGGCTCGGTGAAGTTGCTCGACTTTGGCATCGCAACGCTGCTCGCCAGCGAAGCAAGTGACACGCGTACGCCATCGATTAGTGAAGGCGGCCGCACGTTCACGCCGGAGTTTGCCGCGCCCGAACAGGTGCGCGGCGACGCGATCACCACAGCGACAGACGTCTACGCCCTGGGCGTTCTCCTCTATCTGCTCGTCTCGGGCAAACATCCCACAGCGGAAGGATGTCGGACGCAACTGGAGGCCGTTCGTGCTCTCCTCGACGTGCAGCCGGTACGCGTGGGTTCCGGCGACTTGGCCGTCATCATCGACAAGGCGCTGCGAAAGAATCTTGACGACCGCTATCCAACGGTAGCGTCGTTCGGGGACGACCTCCGACACTGGCTTCGCCACGAGCCGATCAGCACGCGTCCGCACTCCCTTAGCTATCGCGCGGGCAAATTTCTACGCCGCAATCGCGCCGCTGTTATCGGCGTCGCTGCGGGAGTGCTGCTGACAGGCGTCTATATCTCCACGGTGATTGTGGATCGCGCACGTGTTCGCCGCGCACTCACGGAGGCGACGACAAGTGCCCGCAAGGCAGAGCAGGTGACCGACTTCACCGTGGGCCTGTTCGAATCGAGCGACGAGCATCGCGCACTCAGGGATTCGGTGAGCGCGCGCGAGTTGCTGGCATACGGTGTCTCGCGTGCACGCGAGCTTGCGGGCCAGCCCGCGATCGAGGCACAGATGCTCGATCTCATCGGCCGCATCCGCACGCAGATCGGCGCATATGTCGAGGCGCGCGTCGTACTCGATGAGGCCCTGGCGCTTCGGGAGCGCGAGTTGGGTGAGCAACATCCTGACGTCGCCACGAGCTTGATGAGCCTCGCCGCGCTCATCAACGCGATCGACGGGCAGGACAGCGCGGCCGTGCCGCTTCTCGAGCGCGCCGTGGCGATCCGAACGCGCCTGTTCGGCGAACTGGATCCGCGCACCACCGATGCCATGTACGTGCTCGCGAGCACGCTGCACACGTCGGGTCACTATCGCCGAGCGCGTCCGCTCTTCGAGAAGTGGCTCGCGGATATCCAACATCAGCCGCCGCAGTTAACCCCCGCGCGCGCGAGTCAGCTGTCGGACATGGGCCACGTGTTCGAGTTCAGTGGTCAATACCAACGCGCTGAACAACTCTCGCGGCAGGCCCTCGCGCTGTACCAGGCGCTGTATGGCGATCGCGATGCCCGCGTTGCGAAGGCGATGGAGCAAGTGGGTGGCATCCTCTCGGACGAGGGCAGGGAGGCTGACGCAGGCCCCATCCTTCGTCAGGCCGTGACGCTGATGCGCGCGAACTTTCCCAATGGACATATGGAGCTTGGCAATGCACTTCGCACGCTTGGTTACCACCTCAACAACACCAAACAATGGGGTGAGGGGGAGACGATGTGGCGCGAGGCTCTCGACGTATACCTGCGCGTCGAGGGCACGGACCGTCTCGCCTCCACCAACGCGGCCGCGAACCTTGGCTTCGTGCTGATGTCGCAAAACAAATACGCCATCGCGGAGACGACGCTGCGCGCGGCGCTACGTGATGGCAAGTCGCTCCCCGTACCAAATCCGGTGATTGTGCGCGCACATGCGTATC
>JBDTXZ010000729.1:0-2734 GCA_040005935.1 bacterium
ACCTGACGCGAGGAACCGACATGCTGTGGAAAGACAACGGCCGTAGCTCCAATCTCGAGGATGGGCGAGGTTCGGGTGGGTTCGGCGGACGAGCCGGGATGGGCATTGGCGGCACCGCGGTACTCCTGATCCTGAGCCTCATCTTCGGTCGCAACTTCTTTAGCGACGTCGGCGGTGGCACTACCGTCGCGCAGTCCAACGGTGCGCTCTCGCCCGCCGACTCGGCGCGCGAAGAGCCGGAAGTTCGCTTCGTCTCGTTCATTCTCGACGACGCGCAAGAGACCTGGAAGAAGATTCTTCCGCAGTTCGGCGCGCAGTATCATGACGCGAAACTCCACCTCTTCCGCGGGGCGACCGACACCGGATGCGGCACGGGCCAGACCGCGATGGGTCCCTTCTATTGTCCCCTCGACGAGAAGGTCTATATCGACCTCGAGTTCTACGACGAGTTGAAGACGAAGTTCGCTGCGGCCGGTGATTTCGCGCAGGCGTACGTCATTGCGCACGAGCTCGGACATCACGTCCAGAACATCCTCGGCACCGATGCGAAGATGCGCCAAATGGTGCAACGTGATCCCCGTCAGCAGAACGCACTCTCCGTCAAACTGGAGCTACAAGCGGATTGCTATGCCGGCGTGTGGGGTCATGCGACGCAGCAGCGCAACGTTCTCCAGCAGGGCGACATCGAGGAAGGTCTCACTGCTGCTGGCGCTGTTGGCGACGATCGCATGCAATCTCGCGCGACCGGGCATGTGAATACCGACAACTTCACTCACGGCTCGTCCGCGCAGCGCGTGAGTTGGTTCAAGAAGGGTTTTGACACTGGCGATCCAAGAGCGTGCAACACGTTCGGGAACGAATAAGCCTTTGCGCTGCGAAGGATCGCCTTGGCGCTAGTCCGTATGCCTTGGCAAGAAGCCACCAGTCGTCCACGGGACGACTGGTGGCTTGGCCGCAATGCCGTTCACTCAGGGTGCGAATGGATGTTATCCCGAAGGCGCGAGCGGAGCGATCGCGTGTCGGGATCTTCTGTCCATGCGCGACGAACGCCGCAGAGCAAGGAAAGTAGATCCCGACTCGCTTTGCTCTCGCGGGAACCGTATTGGGCCTAGCCGTGCGGCAGGCCACCGGCTCGGACATGGCCTAACAGCTTGCGCGAAACACCGCCCTGACGTTGCTTCGGTGCCACTCGAACCCTCGCGCCGATGCCGCTGTCTCGTTCACTGCTGCTCCTCGGGTTGCTCGTCTTTCCCGTTCGCGACCTTTCCGCCCAGAAGCCGACCGGAATTTCGGAGGTCGATTCGGCAGCGGTCGCGCGCCTCGCATGGAGGCGCGGGCAAATCGGCCTGCGCACCCGGGACGTTGCTACCGCTAATCGAGAGCTCGCGCACGCGGCAGCGGCATGGCCAACTCAGCCCGCATACCTGTGGGGCTCCGCGACTGCCGCCGCGCTCAGCGACGACCGGCGAACAGTCGTTCGCGTATTGACTGCGTACGCCGATATGGGGCTTGGGAACGACTTGGAGTCGGACAGCATCGTTGGGTCCTATCTCAGCCAGCCATCATTCACGCAGATCGCCACGCGCCTCCAGCGCAACCGAATGCCAGTTGTGCGAAGCAGGTTGGTCGCAACGCTCGCCGATTCCACCATTTGGCCCGAGGGGATGGACCTCGACGGGCGAACGCAAATGCTGTACGTCACCAGCGTGCGCCATCGCACCATCGTCGCCGCCACCGACGGAGCCCTCCCGCACGATCTCTGGCCGAGGGAGATGCCAGGAATGGGTGCGATGCTCGCGGTGCGTGTGGACACTGCTCGCAATGTGCTCTGGGCGACAACCTCCGGCATTCCGCAGATGCTCGGCTACACCGCCGCGGATTCCTCGATTGCAGCCTTGCTCGAGATAGGCCTGAGCGACGGAAAGATCCAGCGTCGGTGGAATCTCCCGGTGGTGCAGGGAGGCCACGTATTGGGTGACGTTGCTGTCGGACCTTTGGGCGACGTCTACTTCTCGGACTCGAATGAACCGTTTCTCTATCGTCTGCGCCCGAACGCAGACACGCTTGAACGGATCACGAGTCCTCTCTTCCGCTCGCTCCAGGGCGTTGCGCCAGCGCCCGATGGCCGGATCGTTTACGTGGCCGACTACTCGCACGGCATCACGCGCGTTGACATGCAAACGGGACGTGTGACGCGGGTGGCCGATGCGCCGCACTCCACGTCCCTTGGCTGCGACGGCATCGTGTTTGATCGCAATGGTATCATCGCGATCCAGAACGGCGTGTCACCGGCTCGCGTCATCCGCTTCGCGCTCGACTCGTCCGGCACCCGTTTTACGCGCGCCGAGGTGCTCGATCAAAATTCACTGCTGGCGGATGAGCCAACGATTGGAACCATCGTTGGCAATGACTTTGTGTACGTCGCGAACAGCCAGTGGGAAAAGTTTCGCGACGATGGTACGGTAAAGCCGGGTGTACGTCTCACTCCGCCCCTTCTGCTGGCGGTCCCGTTGCCGAAGTAGAGCGTGCCACTAGGCAAACTTCCTGAAAGCGTAACCCCAATACGGTTCGAATCGGGTTGTCATCCCGCAGGAGCGAAGCGAGTGTCGGGATCGAGTCTCGTTGCTCGGTGGCGTGCGCAGAGCGCGTGGACGGACCATCTTGACACGCGCTCGTGCTTGCGGGATGACACATCTCCTCGCGCCCTCACCGAACAGCACTGGGCTTAACCCAA
>JBDTXZ010000730.1:0-2731 GCA_040005935.1 bacterium
CAGAGACCGCATGGCTGGCCGCGTCAGGCACGGATCGCGCTGGCTCTTTCATTCAATGTTGCAGCGCTCGCGGCGCAGGCCACGACGCCAACGTCCATGGACGATCCGCGCCCAGTGGCGCGCGCCGCTCCGCGTAAGGAGCCAGTTGTCATCGATGGTCGCCTCAGCGACGCAGCGTGGGCAGCAGCGCAGCCCATCACCGATTTTCACCAGCAGCTTCCAGACGAAGGCAAGGCGCCCTCGGAGCGCACCGAGCTCCGCATCCTCTTCGACGCGAATGCCATCTATGTCGGCGCGCGCATGTACGACGCGCAAGGCGCCAGCGCGGTCCGCAAGCTGCTCGTTCGGCGCGATCAGCTGTTGAACGACAATGCGTCCGACAAGATCGCGCTCGTGCTCGACCCCTATCACGATCGCCAGACGCGCGTGTGGTTCGAGCTCAATCCACTCGGCGTCAAGGGAGATCATCTCAACGGCGACGCCTCGTTCGACCCCGTATGGGAAGGCGCAGCCGTCGTGGATTCTCTTGGGTGGACCGCGGAGTTTCGTATTCCACTGTCGCAGCTTCGCTTTCCGCGCGACTCGGTGCAAACGTGGGGACTCCAGATTTGGCGCACGCTCGCGCGTCGAAACGAGAACGACATGTGGGCGTTCTGGCGCAACAATCAACCCGGCGGACCCGGCTACTTCGGCACCATCGAGGGTCTCGCACTCACCGAGCAACCGAAGCAGCTCGAGCTGATGCCGTACGTGGTATCGAAAAGCAGCTTTGCCTTGCCCGCTGCAGGCGATCCCTTTCGGCACAAGCAGGAACTGACGTCGCGCGTTGGTGGCGATATCAAGTACAACATCACCTCCAGCCTTACACTGGATGCGACGGTGAATCCAGATTTCGGCCAGGTCGAAGTCGATCCCGCCGTCGTGAACCTTTCTGATTTCGAGACGACGTTTCAGGAAAAGCGACCGTTCTTCGTCGCGAATGCTTCGGCATTCTCATTCGGTAGCTTCAACTGCTTCTTCTGCAGCAATGTCTCGAGCCTCAACGTCTTTTACTCGCGGCGCATCGGACGAGCACCACAGTTGGGCAGCCTGGTTCGTTCGCAGGCGCGCTATGCCGACGTCCCGGATGCGTCGACGATCCTCGGCGCAGCGAAGATTACCGGACGAACGTCAAACGGCCTGTCCGTCGCGTTGCTCGAAGCGCTGACAAATCGCGTCAACGCGCGATTCGTCACGAGTTCCGCGCCGGGTACGCCAACGCTCGAGCGCGAGGCCGAGCCGATGACGAACTATTTCATCGGACGCGTGCGGAAGGACCTCCGCAATGGCGACACGCGCATTGGCATGATCTCGACGCTCACGAATCGCTTCATGAATGATTCCACGGAGATGAGCAGGCTTCGTGGCCACGCCGAATTGATCGGCACGGACGTCCAGCACTACTGGCACAACCGCGGCTATTCGTTCACGGGGCAATTGGCGGTGTCGGAAGTCGGCGGAGATACGGCGGCGATGCGTCGCACGCAGCTCACGAGCTCGCACTACTTCCAGCGTCCCGATCGGAAGGAGACGAGCGATGGCGTCTTCGACATCTCGTACAATCCGCTGCGGACGGCGTTGCGCGGGTATGGCTTTTACGGCCGACTCGCGAAGGAAAGCGGCAATTGGCTGTTCGAGACCGCGCAGAATTGGCGCAGCCCGGGCTTCGAAGTGAACGACATGGGGACGTTGAGTCGCACGGACTACAAATGGATGCAGGCGAGCGTGCTGCGCCAGTGGACGACGCCGGGACGCTGGTACCGCGACGCCGCCATGATTGTCGGAGGGCAGCAGCAGTACAACTACGAAGGCGACCGCACCGATCTTCAGGGTGAAGTGTGGGGGCGCGCCACATTGCCCAACTACATGTCCGTGAGCGGATTCGTCATTCACCACCCGCCGGTATTCGACGTGCTGCGTACACGTGGCGGCACCGTGGCCAGGACGGCGGGCTACAACTTCTATTCGGTGAGTGTCAACGGCGATTCCCGTAGCCGAGTGTCGTGGGATTTCGGGTCGAGTCACGGGCGGAACATTACCGACAAGGCATGGAGCGCAGACGGCTTCGCTGACCTGATTCTCAAGCCCCTCGTGAACCTGCGTGTGAGTGTCGGTCCGTCCTATTCGCGCAACGTCGATTTCAAGCACTTCGTGACGACGGTCAGCGATTCGACGGCCATCATGTTTGGCGGACAGCGCAACGTATTCGCAGCGCTGGATCAACGTTCGCTGTCAATGAACACGCGCATCAACGCGACCTTTACGCCGAATCTCACACTCGAGTTGTTTGCGCAACCCTTCCTCGCCAGCGGCAAGTACGACACTCCCAAGCAGTACGTCGCCCCGCGAACGAGCGAGACGGCGACATACGGCAAGGATATCGGCACCATGACAGTGCAGCGCGACGCCACGGGGAACGTCGTCTCGTATCACATTGATCCTGACGGCACCGGTCCCGCCGCCGCGTTCGACGTCAGCAATCCGGACTTCAACATTCGTTCGTTGCGTGGCACGGCCGTGCTGCGCTGGGAATACCGTCCGGGCTCGACGATGTTCTTCGTCTGGACGCAGCAGCGCTCAGGCTCGGAGTCGTACGGAGACTTCGATTTCACTCGCGACAAATCAGCGCTGTTTCGCGATCGGCCCATTAACGTCTTCCAGATCAAGGCGAGCTACTGGTTGGGGATGTAAG
>JBDTXZ010000731.1:0-2730 GCA_040005935.1 bacterium
CTCGTTGCAGAGTTAGTTTGTTGTCCATGACGTCCCCGCCAGATCGCCCGGATCCGCGCGCATCGCTGTCGTTGGCGCTTGGCGCGGCCTACATCATCGACCGAGAGCTCGATGTTGCCGGTACGTCCCAGATTTTCGTGGCACACGAAGAATCACTCGACCAGGATGTCGCCGTGGTCGTGGTGGCGGAAGAACTCACGCGCAACATCAACGTCGAGCGCTTCCAAGCCGAGATGCGTCGCGCCGGCATGCTTGACGAGCCACACACCGTCCCCGTGCTCTCGGTCGGACGCACCGCGAGCGGGAAGCATTTCTACACCATGCCCTTCGTGCGGGGCCTCTCGTTGCGCCAGCGCATCGAGCAGGGCCCGCTCAGCTTTGACGAGTGCGTCATCGTGCTGCGCGATGTTGCCCGCGCCATGGTGCATGCCCATGGCCGAGGGTTCGTCCACCGGCACCTGATTCCCGAGAATGTCCTGCTGGTGAAGGACTCTGCCGCGGTGATGGATTTCGGGCTCGCGAACGCTCTCGAGCAATCCGGCGACCATGCGCCCGACGCGCTGCTGACGCATACGTCGCTGACCGCGCTCCCGTACGTCGCGCCCGAGCAGGCCGCTGCCGAACCCACGGATCATCGGGCCGACATCTACGCCTGGGGCGTGATGGCGTACGAGGTGTTGCTGGACGCCGATCCGTTCTCGGAAGCAATCACGCCTGCGCTCGCCGCCATCGTTCCTGTAAGCGACGTGCCCACACTGCAACTGTTCAAGCGTCACGGCGTACCCGAGCAACTCGCGCTGCTCGTGATGCGCTGTTGCGAATATGATCCGGCCGATCGTCCGTCGAGCGCCGCGGAGCTCGTCGAAGTGCTGGAGCGCATTCCGGATCATGCATCGACGTTGGCGTTGGAACGAAAAAATGCGGTACGCTGGGTGGGCGCGGCGATCATTGCGGCTCTCGCGCTGTTCGTCGTGAGCGGTATGACCGTATGGCGAATGCAGAAGCGGGAGACCACAGAGGCGCCGCTCGTCGCGATACTGCCATTCGACATCACCGGTGCGCCGGCAGATTCGGTCCTCGCGCAACGCTTGAGCAACGCCGTCACGGCAAAGCTGTCGAAACTCGCCGGGTTGCGCGTCGTGGACGCAGCGAGCGTTCGCTCGATCATGGATTCCACGCGTAGCGTGCGCGCAATCGGCGAGGCACTCGGCGCCGATTTCGTGCTGCGGTCGTCCATGGGGTGGGTCAGCGATGCAGGCGGTGCGCCGCGACTGCGCGTGAAGCCGTTGGTGCTCCGTATCGGCGGCAACAAGTCGAAGTGGGCAAGTGGGCGCGAAGTGACTTCTCCAGCGGATCCGTTCTCGATGGAGACGGCGCTGGCGATGAGCTCAGCCAACGCGTTGGGGGTCTCGCTCGAATCGAAAGAGCGCAAGATGCTCGCGGAGTATGGGACAAGGGATTCGGCGGCGTTTTGGGCGTATTTGCGCGGCGATCAATTGTATCGCGACAATATCAAGCGGTCCCTCAGCGAATATGATCAGGCATTGCGTGAGTTCGAGCAGGCATATCGCCTCGACGCGCGCTATGCCGACGCGCTCGGTGGAGCGGCGCTGGCACTTGCACGCATGGCACAAGCCGGAGCCCTTCCCACGCATTACGACTCCGCCGTTGGATTGGCTCGCGACGCACTGGCCATTCATCCGGGGCAAGCGCAGGCACTCGTCGCGGGTGCCACGGTGGCGATGGCTCAGGAGCGGCCAGACGACGCTCGCTCGTGGGTCGACCTCGCGATCGAGGCGAACCCGTCGAATATCGAGGCAATTCAGCTTCGTGCCGAGTTGCTGCCGCTCATGGGCGATTCGACGGGTACGTGGCGCGACGTCGAGCACCTGCTCGCCCTCGCGCCTCGCTCGGTGCATGCGCTCACCGCCACGGCAGACATCGCGCAGACGTTGCGCCGGTTTCCCGACGCCGCGGAGTTTCTTCAGCGCGCGCGACTCCTCGAACCGAATCGTATTGACGTGATACTGCGTGTCGCCAAACTTGGTCGTGCCGAGGGCAATTTCCTGAAGATGGCGCGGAATATCCGCGAGTTTCGCAAGCACGGTGGCCAACTTTCCGTCGATGACATGACGATGCTTCGCGTTGGTGATGATGCAATGCGCCGCGAAGTCGCCCAGTCGTCGCCCAGTACGTTTCATGTGGTCACGCGCGCCGACAGCGCCACGTACTACTCACAGAAGGCGCAGCTCTTTCTTGCGCGTCGGGATGCGGCGACGTCTCGTGCCTTGCTCGATTCGTCCGGTGTGTTGTTGCGTCGCCTGGTCTCTGATTCCACGCGCATGGCGTCCGAGCGTCGGCACGATGTAGACCTGTTGGCGTGGACCGATGCGGCGCGTGGCGAACGCGTCCGCGCGTTGGCGGTTGCGACGGGTGTGGAGCGCGACACCGTGACGTTGCAGTGGCCAAACGGCCGATTCGCGGCGAGCATCGCGTGCAACAGCGCGGAGATTTACGCGTTTGTCGACGATGTGAATCAGATGATCACGCAATTGCGTCGCTGCTTCAGGCTTCCGGGCGGGTACGCACCCAACGCGATTTCTGCCGAGCCCGCGCTCTGGAGGCATGCGGTCGATCCGCGGCTTCGCGCGTTGCTCGGCGAGTTCAATCTGGAGATTCGGCGCAAGGAGTAGCCGAGTTGTCATCCCGCATGAGCGAAGCGAATGCAAG
>JBDTXZ010000732.1:0-2729 GCA_040005935.1 bacterium
TCCCAACGCTCCGCAGCCTATCGTTGCAACAGCGCGCACGACTACGTCCGACTCCGTCAGCAGCAACACCCACGCACGCGCCGTCACGCTCGACCACCTCGCCGACGCCGAAGTCTTTCTTACGTCCGTGCGCGCCGAGCTCAAGTCTGGTCAGACGGACGCCGAACGTGCGGAACGCAGTCGAGACCTGCTGGTGCGGACGCGCGTGCTGCTTGGCTCGGCGCGCAATCGCGCACCCGAAGTGGAGCGCCTGCTCGAAGACCTCGAGCTCATGCTCGCCGAGATCGCCGCGCTGCCGCAATCGCACTCGTCGCTGGATAGGACGCTGCTCGATGAATCGATGCGAAGCGGGAACATCATCCCACGCATTCGCGCCACTTTGCCGGCCCGCGCGGCCGGCGCTTGAACGGAGACGGTCATGAAGTTGATGCTCATTACAGTTTCGCTCGCGGCGACGATGGCCGCGCAGGTAGTCACCACACTGCGCGCGGAGCACGCGTTCGCCACAACGCCGCCGACGGCGTGGTCGGACGCCGATCCGGCTGACTCACTGTACCGCGCCGCGCGTCGCGCGCTCACCGATAAGGACTATGAGGCGTCGGCACGGCTGTTCGACGCCATCGTCGCACGCTTCCCGCGCTCCGAGTACGCATCCGACGCGCTCTACTGGAAGGGCTTTGCGCTCTACAGGAACGGCAGCCTCGACGATGCCCAGGACGCGCTCGAAGCGCAAGCGAAGCGCTATCCCAAGGCGGCGACGCGCGGCGACGCGTCGGCACTCCTGATTCAGGTCAAGGGACAGCTCGCGCAGCGCGGCGACGCATCCGCGCGTCAGGACGTCACCAGGGCAGCTGCCCAATCGGGAAAGAGCTGCGATGACATGGAAGTGCAGATGGCGGCCTTGGACGCCATGCAGCAGATGGACGCCGACCGCGTACTCCCACTGTTAAAGCGCGTACTGGCGCGCCGGGACGAGTGCTCGAAGCCGCTTCGCAAGAATGCGTTGTTCATCCTTGCGCAAAAGTCTGGCAGCGAGCGCGAGAAAATCCTGCTCGACGTCGCCAAGAGCGATCCAGATGTCAACGTACGGACGGACGCGGTATTCCATCTCCAGCAGGCAAAGACCGGCGCGGCAATCGAGGCGCTGGAGGATCTGCTGCTCCACAGCGACGACCGCGGCGTACGACAGAATGCGCTGTTCGCCCTGGCGCAAAACAAGTCCGACCGCGCGCGGAAGATCATCAAGACGTTCGCGCTGTCGGACAACGTTCCGGTGGCGCTGCGCAAGGACGCCGTGTTCCACATCGCGCAAGGTCATAGTGCGGACGACGCAGCTTGGCTGCGCGAGGCGTACGCAAAGGTGTCGGACAGTCAGTTGCGCAGCGACATCATGTTCCAAATCGCTTCCATGCCCAGTGCGGAGACGAGCAGGTGGTTGGCGTCTGTCATCAATGATCAAAAGGAAACGGCAGAGCAGCGCAAGAACGCGCTCTTCTTCCTCGCGCAGCAAAAGAATGAGGGCCTCGCTGAACTGATCGCCGTGTACGACAGGACCGACGCAACGATCAGGAAGGAAATCATCTTCTACATCGCGCAGCGGCACGACGACGCGTCGCTCGCGAAGCTCATCGCGATCGCGAAGAGCGATCCCAACCCGCAGCTTCGCAAGGAAGCGCTGTTTCACATCGGCCAGTCGAAGGATCCCAAGGCACTCAAGGCCCTCGAGGAGATCGTGAACCCATGAACACGCGCACAGTGGTGCTCGTCGTCGCGGTCGCCGCTCAGGGCGCAGGCGCGCAGTCGCTCGAGAATCGCATTGCCAACGCGCGAGGCACCGTGGCCTTCGAGGTCAACACGCGCCGCAATGTCTGTGGCAACGGCGTGAGCATCACGGTCAGCGATGACTCCGCAGCTGGATGGACGACGCGAAGCCGCAAGTCCGGCATGCACATGGGCCGGCAATTCGCTGGCGACTCGTACCTCTGCGAAGAAGCGCCCGCGCGCGTGCTGCTGACGCACTCGGGCGCGACGGTGACGGATGTACGCGTGACCGTCGGCGGGCACGACGCGCGCGCCGACACGGAACTCGGCGCCGCTGGTGCGCCGGAGGCGGCGCGCTATCTCCTGAGCATTGCCCCAGGTCTTGCGAATCACTCGGCAGACCAGGCGGTGATGGGAGCTGCCATCGTGGACGCGCCGTCACCATGGCGTCGCATGCTGGAGATCGCGCGCGCGAACGACGCGTCGGACGGAGCACGCAAGGCATCGCTCCTCTGGGTCAGTCATGAGGCGAGCACGGTTGCAACAGCCGGCCTGACTGACGTCGCGATGGATGACGCCAGTGGAAACGCTGTGCGCTCAGACGCGCTCTTCTATCTCGCGCAGCGTAAGGACGGCGAGGGCATTCCGTCGTTGATCCGCGTGGTGCGTGAGTCGAAGAGCGTGAAACTCAGGAAGGACGCCATCTTCTTTTTGTCGCAGAGCCACGATCCGCGCGCACTGGACTTGTTCGAGAAATTGCTGGCGGGGGGTTAGCGCTCGTACATGGTATTGCCACCTACCACGGTGCGGACAATCGGAATGTCCTTGATCTTCTCCGTGTCCACCGTGTGCGGGTCGTCGGCCAACACGACGTAATCCGCAAGCTTGCCCGCCACGATCGATCCCTTGATCGCCTCTTCGTGCGATGCGAAGGCGCCGTTGATCGTGTTGACGCGCAGCGCCTCATC
>JBDTXZ010000733.1:0-2727 GCA_040005935.1 bacterium
GGCCCTGCTCCACGAGCTTCATGATCGCGGCGGACGTGAACTGCTTCGTGATCGATCCGATCTCGTAGATCGTCGTGGCGGTCGGCGCGCGCCACGCATCGACGTTCGCGAGGCCGTGCGCGCCATACGCCAGCGTATCGCTCCCGCGAATCACTGCGAACGACGCGCTCGGAGCGCGCGATTCCGCGAGGTACGTGTAAACGAGCGAGTCGGCCCGCGGCCGGAACGCATCGCGCGTGATGATCGACCGTTGCGCGGCGGCCGACGAAAGACCGGCGAGCATCGCAAAGCCGGCGAGGCGGTAAGAACGTACCATTGCATTGCTCCGGGAGATGGAAAGTAGAGACGCGCGGCCGTACCTCATTGCGTGGCGGGCGGCGCTCGGTGCAGTTGGCATACATGATTGAATCGTTGCGAACGATCGCGACCGCCGCACCTGGCACCTCAAGGCCTGGAGCGATTTGGCGACGAAGGCATCGAGTCCAGGGTACGGCTCCTGCGCCGGCACGGCGCGGGCAAGGGTAAACATCGCCATCGCTGCCCAGCCCGCATATCGCATTCGGTATGGCGGCTTCATCAAGTGACCTCTGGTGAAGGCCGGTCCGGTGGGATGGCCGGCGCCCGGCAGGATTCCTCACTGCCGAGCGCGAATCTACGCTCCGATGCGGTATACCACAACGGTATGCAACTTTGGCGGACATCAACACGCCCGACCGCCGACGTGGGCTACCGCCAGAGATACCGCTCGCTACCTCACGCCGGCGGTCCTCCCAACTTCGGGCCGAGCGCGCGAATGCGTGGGTTCGCGCGAAGTCGCGGGCCGAGGATCACGTACAGGAGGCCATCGGGTGTCGGACCACGCCCAGCGGACGGCGTTCGCTCGAGCAATGCAATCGCCGCATCATCGCCGCTCAGCCAACGCGCGAACGCGACGGCCGAATGCATGTCATGTCGCGCCACCATCTTCTGAATTGCGACGCCACGGGTAGCCGGATCCTGCAGCTCTCGCTCCAGATTGAGTGCCAGCGTGGTATCGTCGTGCATGCCAACCAGCCAACGCCGGTACGCGACCACGGCTTGGCCCACGTGACCGAGTGCCAGCTCATGTCCGACCTTGACACCCCAGCCGTACCAGGCTTCAGGCGACTGTCCGAACCCTTGTGCATAGAGCGGCGTCGCGTCTGCGAATCGGTCGACGCCGTCGTATAATATGGCGAGCGACAACGTGATCACGTGCGAAAGCGGATCGAGGCGATGCGCCGCCTCCATTTCGGTGATTGCCTCGTCCCATCGACTCATGCCCCCCAGATGGTAGCTGTACCACTGATGTCCCGTGGCGTAATTGGGGCTCAGGCGAATGCCAGTCGCGAAGGCGCTATCGGATTCCGCAGCAGGCGTGCGGCCGTCGAGCAGATTTCCCAGCGAGACATATGCCTCGCCGAGTTTTGGATCGACTGCAATCGCACGACGCACCGCACGCTCGGCCAACGTGTGCAGCGAGTCGTCATTCAGTCCGCCTGGGGTGGGATATTCGGTCGTGACTGACAGCATGTACGCGTCAGCAAGGCCTGCCCACGCCAGCGCAAACGTCGAGTCAAGCGCCACGGCGCGCTTGAGCGCCTCGGTCGCCTGAATCATCCCGTTCGAGGTGCGCAAGTTCCAATGAAATCGCCCGAGCAGATACGCGTTGTACGCGTCTGCATTGCGAGTACCAACTGCCGCAGCGCCACCTGAGGTGCCGGGCGCGAGCCTGAGCTTGAGCGCCGCCACCGCCGATTGCGCGACCTCGTCCTGGACCGCGAAGATATCAGCGGCCGGCCGGTCGAACGTGTCGGCCCAGAGATTCACGCCCGTCGTCGTGTTGATGAGCTGCGCCGAGATGCGCAGCTTGTCACCCACGCGCTGCACGCTGCCGCTGAGCACAACGCCAACATGCAGCTGCGTGCCAATCTCCCTGATGTCGGATTCATGACCGCGAAATGAGAACGCGGAATTTCGCGCCGTCACCGTGAGCCCCGGCACGTGCACCAGCGCATTGATCAATGTCTCAGCGATCCCATCACCGAGATACGCGTTCGCGTGGTCAGGGCTCAGATCAGCAAAAGGAAGTACCGCGATCGACGCCGTGTCCGTCAATCCGCTGCCGGCAGTCGCTGCCGGCCGTTTCCATAGCGCGAGCAGGGCGCTGACACCGAGTGCCGCGGCAGCAACGCCGATGGCGATGTTCCGTCGCACGCGACGTGGTTTGGCATCGGATGGTTGCCGAGCGTTCGGGGCGGCGACGTTTCCGGTCGTGAGCGCACTTGGCGCTATCGCGGATCCGAACTGCGCGACGGGATTGAATCGGTCCGCGGGTGCCTTGCTGAGCGCACGTTGCAGTGCGTCGACAACCGGCGCTGGCACCGAGGGGCGAAGGTTCGTAATTGGCGGTGGATTGGCGATCATGTGCTGTCGCGTGATCGTCGCCGCCGTCGCGCCGGTAAACGGAGGTTGGCCGCCCAGCATTTCGTAGAGGACGCAGGCGAGGCTGTAGAGATCACTGCGTCCGTCGATATCGGTCTCGCCCGCGGCCTGTTCGGGACTCATGTACATGGGCGTGCCGACGGACATCCCCGTCTGCGTGATGCGTTCGCCTCCCGCGGCATTGAGTGCCCGGGCAATCCCGAAATCCGCCACCACCGCGTGGCCGCCCTCGATCATGATGTTCTCGGGCTTGATGTCGCGGTG